>JAFSOM010000614.1 GCA_017447005.1 Oscillibacter sp. | reverse complement strand
TCCGGCGAAAGCGAAATCCGCGTGAACGTCGGCGACGCGGTGAATTTGCAGGCGACGCTGTTGCCCGTGAACGTACCGCAGAACATCCGCTGGACGGTCAGCGACGCGAGCGTCATTTCCGGCAACGAGAGCGGGAACAATTTCCATGGCACGGCGGCGAAAGCCGGAAGCGCGACCGTTACCGCGACCGCCGTCGACAATGACAGGCTTGTAAAGATATTCGCGGTGACTGTCGCTGAAAACAACTTCGAGACCAATATCCCCGCCTTTACGGTCATCAACGGGAACTGGTTCATTAACGACCAGACCTTGAGCGTATCCAATCAGAGCGACAACTATTATTATCTCTCCTCGAACCCGGTTTCGCTCGGTGAGTTTACGCTGGAAACCAATATCCGTTATACCAAAGGACTGATTAACGTATTTTTCGCCGCGGGCGGTCATAACGTGTTCGACCCGCAGGCTTATTCGGTACAGTTTGGGGACGGCGAAACCTTCCGTCTGTTCCGCATGGGCGGCGAGGACTTCGCGCCAAACGTGAACATGGGCAAGCGTATCAACGACGGGCAGTTCCACAACGTGAAGATTACAAAGACCTCTAACAGCGTGGCCGTGTCGGTGGACGGCGTCGACTACCCGGCGTATACGCTCGAGAGCGTCGAAAACTGCTACAACAGCGGCACGTATGTCGGTATCGGCCTCTGGGACGGCGCTTTGGACGTGCAAACGTTCAACGTGACGGAAATCGCGGCGGAACCCGAACCGCAACCCGTCTACCGGACGGTCAAGTTTGAGGCCAACGGCGGAAGCGGCTCCATGAAAGAGGAACAGGTTGAGGACGGAAAAGACTTCACGTTGCCTCAAAACGGTTTCACGCCGCCCGCGAATAAAAAGTTCAAGGCGTGGGAAATCGGCTCTACGCAGTACAACCCCGGCGCGCTCCTCGCCGTCACGGGCGATATGATAGTCAAGGCGGTGTGGGATGACGTTTCCGTAACGCCGACGCCGACGCCGACGCCCGGCGGTTCCGGCTCCTCCGGCAAGGGCGGCGGCTGTTACGTGGCCACGGCGGTCTATGGCTCCTATGACTGTCCGGAAGTGTGGACGCTCCGCAGATTCCGCGATAACGTCCTCGCCAAAACGTGGTACGGGCGGTTGTTCATCAAGCTGTACTACGCCATCAGCCCCACGGCGGTGCGCCTCTTTGGCGACGCCGACTGGTTCCAATCCTTCTGGCGCGGCAAACTGGACAACATGGTTTCCAATCTTCAGGCCGACGGCTTTGAATCCACCCCTTATGAGGATAAGGCGTGGTAATTCCGCGGACTGAACCATAGCGGAAAACGTCTGTTCCGCAAGGCGCGATAACCGGAAACGGTCAGCCGATTGTTGCAAGGCTGACCGTTTCCGCGCCGGGAAAGCGTCCGGCATACAGCGTGTGAGGAGGGGAATATGATTAAGGTGTTGATTGCGGATAGTCAGGAACTGTTCAGGGAAAGCCTGAAAGTAGTGTTAGGCGTCAACCCGGACATTGAAGTGACCAATGCCGTTTCCAGCGTTCCCGAAGCGCTTAGAAGCGCGGAACGTAACTATCCCGATGTCGTTTTAACGGATATTCGGATGCCCGGAACGGACGGCGCGGAGGGCGCCCGCATCATAAAGGACAGGTTTCCCCGGATAAAGGTCATTATTTTAACTTCTTTTGACGATGACGACGCCATATTTGGCGCGTTAAAATACGGCGCGAGCGGTTATCTTTTAAAGGGAAGCAGTCTCGCGGAGCTTTCCAAGGCAATCCAGATTGTCTATCACGGCGGCGCGATGATAAATCCGGACATTGCCACGAAAGCCATCCGCCTGTTTTCGCAAATGGCGAAAAATACAATCAGAATCCACGTGGAGGAGGACACGCTCAAAGAAATCCGAAAGAACGAATGGGAGGTTATCCGGGCGGTCGGGCGCGGCCTGTCCAATAAGGAAATCGCCCGGGAGATATGTCTTTCGGAAGGAACGGTTCGTAACTCTATCAGCGTGATTCTTTCCAAACTGCATTTACGGGACAGGACGCAGTTGGCGATATGGGCGGTTCAATCGGGAATCGTCTAAGGCGGATTCCGGCGAAGCGGGCGCCGCGCATAAACATGAAAGGCTGTCACCAGACTTCTAAGCGTCTGGCGACAACCTTTTCTTTTATCGGATTTTGCGAAGCGTTTTCCGGTTCTACCGGGGCGCGCTCTTTACGAGGACAACATCATGACGGCGTTCACGTCGGCGCAGTCGACGGGCTTGTTATGCGCCAACTGGTTGCGCAGGCGTCGGCACAGACGCAAGCCGCTGACTTCCATCGGCGTGAAAAGATGTACCCGCAGATTGGCGATAATATAGCACAACGCGCCGATTTCGAGGTCAAAGGGTTCGGTCACTTCGTCGCCGTTGGAGTTCGAGATAGGCAGAAAGCGCGTCAGTTCGAGCTTATGCCGCTCTATGAAGTCAATGCGGTAGCGTTCCATGAGCGGGAACAACAGCGCGACGGCGGCAAGCCAAATTTCGCTGGTCAATTCGCTTTCGGACTGTTGCGGAAAGGGTTTGCCGTAGGAGTCGCGGGCGGAGGCGAGGACGCTTTGCGCGGCGGCGAGCGGATTCTCTATGAGACGGTCTCCGGTTTCGAGCAACGCGGCGCAGAGTTCCGGCTGACTTCCGCCGATACTCAACGCGAGTTCCGCCTGATAGTCGCGCAAATTCGAGCCGGACAACTCCGCCGCCATTTCCAGACAGAACACGCGGCAGTCATAGCGCTCTACCTGACAGGAAATCTGCTCTACCGTGGGCGTTTTCATGGGCGGGCCGTCGTACTCAATCAGGAAATCGGCGTGGGGTTCGGATTCTTTCGCGGCGGCGTGGTACTGTGTGACGAACTCCACCCATTTCGTCAAGTCCTGTTTGCTGTGCACTCCCGTAATCCAGATGTCGTAATCGTGAATGACGAGGTTACGCCGCGAGCCGAGATATTCGCCGTAAGTCTGACCGGGCCAGTAGTCTACTTGTACGTCAATGGGGCACATGCCGGTTAAAATCAGTTGACCGGGTTCGCCTTTGCCGTTCCACGCGATACGTTTCAGGCGCCGCGCCACGCTGTAGGGGGCGCGGCGGATGTCAATTTCACGGTAAAAGCGCTCTTTCCACGGGAAGCGCGGCGACATGAACAGAACCGCCGATTTATGGTCGCGCAGATGTTCCGTGACGCCGGAGAGCAGGCGCAGAGAGTTTCCAATCTGGCCCCACCAGATGTTATCGGCCCTCATGCGTCGCCCTCCCCCATGCGGGACAGCTTTTCAAAGATTTCGTCGTCGGAGCCGAGCAGGTCGCGGAAGTTCTTGGACGCGAGCAGGTACGTGTCCTGACTGACGCTCCGCAGGATGTTCAAATCCTGAAGCTCTTGCAGGAGCGCGTCAATCTGCTCTTCGGAGAGGTCTTTGAGCGGCGCGACGGACAAATCTTTCGCGTGACGGAGAATGTCTTTCGCCGTATAGCCGCCGCGGGAGGGTTCGTCGGTGTACATCCAGCCGATAAGGAGCGTCAGCGGGTAGTAACAGCTTCCTTGGTCTTGGTCAAGGCGGAGCGTGATTTCAAACTTCTCCCGGATTTGTTCCATAAACTCCTTATCGGCCATGACGCGCCGGAGATGGTCGTCGGTGATGACGTAAGGCGGCGTGCGTTTCACGTCGTACCCGGCGTAATCGGGGGCGCGGAGGGACTCTATCAGCTTCTGACAGTAGAGTTGAATCAGGCCGGGGAAATAGTTGACGGTGGCGAGAATCTGCGAGACGGTGACGCGGCTGGGCAGCGACAAGCCCAAATAACTCAGCGGCACGGTCAAAAGTTCCTGCGCTTCGGGCGTGCGGAACGGCGTAATTTTGAGGGAGGAGAACTGCGTAATGACGGCGTTTTTGCCGAGCGCCACTTCCCGGTTGAACCGGATGATGTTATGCAAGCCCGCGAGCGCGAACTTGAACCGGCCCGGCAAGCCCTGTTGAATATTCTTGAGGTTGACAAGTGGCTTGTAATTGTACTGACTGCAATCGGCGATAAAGGTATCGGCTTCGTCAAGCATAATCAGCAGGTAGCGGATTTCCTCATGACGGCGCAGGCAACGGCGAATCATGTCACAGAGTTCGTCCCAATCGTCGATAACGGGGCCGTCGTCGGGGAGGAGTTCGAGTTCCATGAGTTCCATAGACAGGCGGCGGGCGGCGGCGGTACAGTCGCAGTCCTTGATGTCCACGAGTACGGCGCGGCGGCCCTGATTGCCGTCCAAATCGCCGCGGGCCTTCTTGAAGAGCGCGGACTTTCCGAGCTGGCGTCCGCCGTAGACGAGATTGACGCCGTTCGGGTCCTCAATGCGGAACAGTTCGTCTTTCCGCCCGATGAAAATTTCCGGCGGCATGGTGTGCGACGATTCCACGACGTAGGGCTGACAGTAGGAGAAGGGAATCCCGTCCGCCATGAGGATACGGTTAATCAGGTTTTCGTTGTAGTTATTGGCGAGGTGGCAGAGCAGGACGCGGTCAATGACGAGGTAAACGTTACGCAGACCGCTTTCGCGCTGTTTGATTTTCCGGGCGAGCGCTCGTCTGTCCACGCCGCCGAGGGCGTAATCGAGGAGAATGACCTTGTTGCCGTCGAGGGCGTCAAGGGCGCGGATTTTCTCATAGAGCCTGTCGCAGTCGTAGGAGCCGTAGAGACAGACGACGTACATGCCGTCGCGGGCCAGACGCGAGCCGAACGCGGCGATAGGATGAAGCGGCGCGGTCAGATTCGCGGCCTCCGCGTCCCGCACGACGTGATAAATCTCCGTGCGGGTGTCGGCGGGAAACGTGTACGGCGTCACTTGGATGTTGTTCCACCCCAAACGATTGAGCAGTTGCGTGATGCGTTCCGGAGTCGTCGGACTTCCGTTATTGAGCCAGTTGTCAATGAGCTGTTGGGCGCCTCTTGCGTCCTTATTCCGGGCGCGGCGACCGCTGAGTAACGCGCTCAAAGAGCGGCTGGCGTCGGATACGCGGTTATAGACGGCGGCGTAGTTATTCCAGAAGTCCTCCAGATAGCCCAAGGCCTCCGGCTGTTGAATGTCAAGGGAGAAATCGCCGACGCGGATACGGCGCATCCAGTCCTCCGCGACGATGAAGTTTTGGTTCGCAATCTGTTCGCGGATGGCGTCGACATAACCGGGATGTTGGTCAAACTGCGCCTGATTGCCGTCAATCAGGGCGTCAAGCTGGGCGCTGAGGAGCGTTTCGTATTCCTGCGCGCTCTCGTGAATTTTGTCCATGGCCTGCGTGAGAATCCGGTTGAAGAAGCCGTAATTCTTACTTTTCAGGCAGTCGACGTACCAATAGCGTATCGTATCTTCCAGCGTAGAGCAGAAGTTGTCGGAGGTCATAATCTGTCCGTAATTCGAGGCGAGGGCGTAGGCCTCCAAGAAGCCCCGGAACCGGACGCCGGCCTGTAATTTGGCCTGCGTGACGAACACATCCGCGTTTTCGGGAATCGTCACGGCGTCGTCATGTCCGGCGGCGTGGAGATAGGCCAGAATCCGGGCGGCGCGTCCGTAGTTATGCGCGGTCTTATCGGGGCCGTAAATGCTGTTGAGACAATCCTGCCAATCGGGCCTGTCGCCCTCCGCATGGGCGCGGATACGGGCGAGGACGTTCAATTCCGGCAACGCGCAGAACGTGGACGTGAAATCGGGAAGGAAATCCTCATCCAACAGAATCTGGTCGCTTTTCAGGAAGGTGACATAGAAGAAGTTTTCGCGCTCAAAACTCCAGTTGCCTTCCAGACGGTCAAGGAGTTCGCGGGCGGTATGGGACAGAATGCGCAGTCCGAGCCGTTCCTCCGGCGTTGAGGCGAGGGGCGCGGTGTCCTGACAGTACGCGGCAATCTCGTCGAGTTCGCCGGACAGACGCGAACGTAAATTTGTCGCGGCCCGTTCGCCCTCCGGCGTGCGCCACGTCAGACCCGCGTTCCGGTCGGCGAGCGCGTACCAGTGGCACAGCGCATCCAGCATTTCCGTGACGTTGGAGCGGAGATTATTCCGGCGGTCGCCCTGTAAAGAGGTATGCTCTTTCTGCAAGCGGAGGCGTTTGGCGGCCTGCGTCCAGCATTCGTCGATAAACGCGTCAATCGCGGACGCGCTCAACTGCTTGTGGGAAAATTGCGGAATGCCGTTGAGGAAGCGGTTGACGAACGATTCCTTTTCCCGTTCCAGCGCGGCTTGGTCGCGCTCTATGACATGGCGAATCATCTCGGCGAGCCAGCCGTCTTTAGCGAAGGCGATTTTTTTCGTTTCGAGCAGACGGGCGAAGCGGACGCCCTCACGCGGCGGGGTCAGTACGAAACGCTGATAGGATTCCTCCGCGTGGCGTACCGTATCTTCCAACTCGTCGCGGATATGCGTCACGTCCTGATTGCGGTAGTCGGCGTAGATGTCCATAGCCTGTCCGGAGAGGTTACGGAACTCCTCCAGCGCGTCGCAAGCGGCTTGAAGCGCGGGCATATCGCGTATAATGGAAATGCTGTCGCGCAGTCCGCGTGCGGTGAAGTCCCAGCCGCGTCCGGAGAGGAAGGAGGCCCGTAGAAACGCCGCCGCCATGCAGAAATCCGTCAGGACGGTATATTCGGCGTCCATATTCTCAAAGGCGTCGAGGAGCGCGGAGAGGGAGTAGTCCTGCGGTTCGGAGGGGTCGCTGACGGCGAGCGCGGCGACGCGGTAAACGGGCGTGAAGTTGGAATTGAGCATGGACGCGGCTTTGAGATACGCCACAGCCAGCGGCACAGCGTCGGGGCCGTCCAGTTCCATCGCGTAGTTGATAACATCCTGTTTCGTCAGGCGGAGCGCGGCCCAGCCGTCGCGGTCCTGATACGGCACGGTTTCCATATTCTCATCGCCGCTCTCGGATTCCTCATCGTCGGCGTCGTCCTCGTCCGTTACGTCGGCGCGCTCTTCACTGTCCGGCGGGAGCGCGTCGGGACGTTCGTCCGGGGCGTCGGACGATTCTTCCGGGGCGGCGTCGGCGACAGGTTCCGGCGCGGCGGATTCGTCGGCGCGTTCCGGTTCGGGAGACTTTTTCGGCGCGGGGCGCGTTTGATTCACGCGTCTGCGGGTCTCCTCCAAGGCCGCGTAAGAGCGCGACAAACGTTCGTCGTAGGGCGGCAGGACTTCCGAAGCGAGGCGCAAATCCTCTTCCGCCGCGTCGGGCAAACCGAGGGCGCATTCGGCGCGGCATTTCCAAATGAGAATGCGCGGATAAAAACGGGCGTTCTGTTCGTCTCCGCTCAATTCGTCGCTCCGGTAGAGCGAGAGCCATTCCTCCGCGCTCCGGCGCACGTCCTCCATTAAGGAGAGGTCAAGTTTCTCGTAATAACTGCGGATACAGGAGCGGATATACTGCGCAAGGAACGTAGAGCGGACTTTCGCGCTGGTAGGGCCGGCGTCAAGGGCGCGGGCGAGGTACTCCCGCGATACCGGGAACTGGCAAAGACCATAATATAACTGTCCCACGGCGGCAATGCGCCACGGTTCCTGCGGGTAGGCGTCCTGATGGGCGCGGTAGAACGATTCCACATCGTAGAGAGTTTCCGTCTGGCGGTCCATGCGGAACTTTTCCAGCGCGAATTGAATCAGGTCGCCCATAGCGATTGGCGCGTCGGGGGTAAGCGCGGCCTGTTCGCACAGGATAATCGCGGCGTCGTATTCTCCCCGGGCGGCCGCCTGCCGAGCCTGCGTCAAGAGGGAATCCGAGCACATAATCTGATAGGCCCAGCCGTCACGCGGGATGAAACTTACCCAGATGGGGGCCTCATCCAATTTATTATTCAAGTTGTCTTCCAGTTTCTGCGACAGGACGCGGTCGGCCTCCTGATAAGCGAAATAACACCGTCCGTCGGGAGCCGTGATTTCGCCGCGTTGAGCGCCCCAGTCCAGTTTCGTAATCCAGCCGACGTAACGGCGAGGCGGCGGCGCGATACGTTCCGAAAATTCCGACGGCATACCGGATTCCGTCAAATCGTCGGCGTCTATGGGGATAAAGCGGCGAATCTCCAACGCGCTCTCGTTATTGGGGAAGCGCGGCGAGAGCGCGGCGACGGCGCTTTCCGTATCCGTCGCGTTACCCGCAATCTGTTTCGCCTCCATGATTGCGGCGAGAATCCGGCGAAAATCGGACTGAAACGCGTTTCCGAGGCGTCTGTCCAGCAGACGGAGCGCGGAAATATCCTGCGCGTTCAGGGCGCATACCGTCAGAATATTGAGCAAATCCTCCGTGGGCGGCGTCTCTGAAGCGCCCGCTTGCGGTTCGAGCAGGGCCAGCGCGGCGTATGCGCCCGCTTTCGCCCAGATTTTTTCCCGGAACGCGCAAAGCGCGGCCTCATAGAAACGGCGTCCCACCAGATAAGCGTCGGCGTAATACAGGCCTGCGCGGGCCAGCAACGCGCCGCAAAACAGCGCCGCGTCCGCGCTCCATCCCTCCTGTAACGTCTGCGGCTGTAACATCAGTTGCCGGGCCAATCGCGCTGCCGAGGACATCCGCTCCCGGTCCGTGCACTTTACGCCGTACTGGAACTTACTGTACGCGCTGTCGAGTTTTTTCCGCTCCTTACGGGGGAGTTGTCCGAAAATATCCCGGATTTGTCTGTCGCTGAGGGCGAGCGCGGCCACGGATAATTCATCTCTGAGCAATGACGCCGATTTCTTTTGAGGTTCCGGAGCGGGTGAGGGAGCCGGTGAGGGGGCCGACGGCGGCGCGGACGGCATTGAGGGCGGCGCGGTTTTTCCCAGTTGCTTCAAGCCGTGAATAATGTTGTAGCTTACAAACGACTCTTGCCCGGCCTCATCCGTCAGCACAATCGTTCCGCTGACGGGAACGCCGCCGCCGTCGTATTCGGTTTCATTTTCCGCCACGGTTCCGAAAATGGTTTCAGGGTGCGTCACGTCTCCATAAGTGACGGAAACGGCGTCTCCGTTCCGCAATTTTGACAGAGAGTTCATAATCAATCTTGACACAAAAAAGACCTCCTTACGTATGTCAAAAAAATTCCCAAAGGTAGTATATCACAATCACGCGCTCTTTTCAATAGCATTTTTCAACAAACCGTATGGCGCCCGTTCGAGGGTATCTGACAAATGTAATGGGCGCGTCCCCGGGGGTATGCGTAAAATTTTGATTGGCGCGGCGGAAACTTGCCAACGTTTACGACACGCATACTCCGGGGGTATGCGTAAAGTTTTCGTTGGCAAGCGAATATCCGGACGAAAAATCCCTCCCCCTGTTCCCCTCCCCTTTCAGGGGCGGGGGTACGCTCCAATATGCGCGAAATCTTTAGAAAACAAAATTTGAGGGCGTTTTCAATCTTAATTTGTCCTTATTAGCGCCTTTCCGGATTTCGTTCCCCCGTCCCTGAAAGGGAAGGGGGACAGGGGGAAGGGTTCGACTGCGCGCAACTTGCCAACGATTATGACGCGCATACTCCGGGGCGAATGGCAAAAAAGGGATTGTAATTTCCGCCGTTTCCGCTATAATGTACCCCGAAAGGGGGAATCCGCATGACGCAACGGAAACCATATTATATCACCACGCCCATTTATTACCCGTCCGACAAGCTCCACATCGGGCACACGTACTGTACGGTAGCTACGGACGCCTTGGCGCGGTATCAGCGTCTGAAAGGCCGCAACGTGATTTTCCTGACGGGTACCGACGAGCACGGACAGAAAATCGAGACGAAAGCGAAAGAGAATGGCGTCACGCCCAAAGAATTTGTCGACGCGATTGTAGAAGGCCCCCGCGGGGTGCGCGACCTCTGGCGGCTGATGAACGTCTCAAACGACCGCTTCATCCGTACCACGGACGAGTATCATGTCCAATCGGTACAGCGCATTTTCCGGCGGATGTACGACAAGGGCGACATTTATCTTGGCAAGTACAAGGGCAAATACTGTACGCCGTGCGAATCGTTCTGGACGGAGAGCCAACTGAAAGACGGCTGTTGTCCGGACTGCGGGCGGCCCGTTGTCGACGCCGAAGAGGAGGCGTATTTCTTCCGTCTGAGCAAGTACGCCGACCGTATCCGGGATTTGCTGGAGAATACGGACTTCCTGCAACCTAGAAGCCGCGTCAACGAGATGGTGAAAAACTTCCTTGACCCCGGTCTGGAGGATTTGTGCGTGTCCCGGACAAGTTTCCAGTGGGGCATTCCCGTCGATTTCGATACGAAACACGTGGTTTACGTCTGGCTGGACGCGCTCACGAACTATATCACGGCGTTAGGCTACGAGAACGACCGCTATGACGATTACACGCGTTACTGGGGCGGCGAAAGCGTCAGCGAAGGCGGCGAAAACGGCGGCGAAGGCTGGAAACGCAGTCAAATTGCCGTGAATATCGTCGGAAAAGAAATTGTGCGTTTCCATTCGATTATCTGGCCCGCTATGCTCATGAGCTTAGGCGAACCCGTGCCCAAACATGTATTCGGTCACGGCTGGCTGTTGCTGGACGGCGGCAAGATGTCGAAGTCCAAAGGCAACGTCGTCGACCCGTATATTCTGGCGGAACAGTTCGGCGTGGACGCGTTGCGGTTCTTCCTGTTGCGCACGTTCCCGTTCGGCGCCGACGGCAATTTCTCCAACGAACTGCTGATTCAAACCATCAACACCGACTTGGCGAATGACTTAGGGAATCTGGTATCCCGCACGACGGCAATGGCGGTTAAGTATTTCAACGGCGTACTGCCGGAATCCGCCGGGGCCACGGACGACGAAACCGGTTTGGCGTCGTTAGTGCAAAGCGGCGGGGCGGTGGAGTTCGCCGCGACGCAGGACGGCGACCCGCTCCTCTATGACGCGCAACTCGTCGCGCTGGCGTCGGGACTGCGCAACCGTTACGAAGCGCAAATGGACGCGTTCGCGCCGCATAACGCGCTGTCGGAGATTTTCAAGGTCATCCAACGCGCCAATAAGTATATCGACGAAAACGCGCCGTGGGCCTTGGCGAAGGATATGGACGCCAACGGCGGACGCCTTGCGCATGTGCTCTATAATCTGCTGGAAACGGCGCGTATTTGCGGAATCCTGCTGACGCCGTTCATCCCGGAATCGTGCGAAAAGCTGTTCGCGCAAATCGGCGCGCCGGAATCCGCGCAAACGTGGGAATCCGCCGCCGTATGGGGCGCGTTACCCGTGGGCGCGACGGTTGCGAAGGGCGAAAACCTCTTCCCGCGTATTGACATGGATAAGGCCTTAACGGAACTGGAAGCGGCGTCGGAAGCCGCGAAGAAAGCCGCCTTGCCGCCCGTGGAACTCGAACCTTTCGCGGCGGAATCCGTGGACTTTGAGACGTTCTGCAAGAGCGATTTCCGCGTCGTGAAGGTCAAGGACTGCGTAGCGGTCAAGAAGAGCGCGAAACTGTTGCGCTTTACGCTCGACGACGGAAGCGGCGTTGACCGTCAGATATTATCGGGCATTCACGCGTGGTATGAGCCGGAGACGCTCATCGGAAAGACGCTGGCGGCGATTGTGAATCTCCCGCCGCGCAAGATGATGGGGCTGGAAAGCAACGGGATGTTGTTATCCGCCGTCCACAAGGAGAACGGCGAGGAAAAGCTGAATCTTATCATCTTAGACGACGCAATCCCCGCCGGGGCGAAACTCTGCTGACGCGTTTTTCGTCGGCGAAACTCCGCTGACAAATCGTAAAGCCCTCTCCCGGCGTTTTCGGGGGAGGGCGGATATAAAATGACCCTTGCGGTAAGGCGAATTTCATGGTAAAATATCCCCGTTTCCGGGCATTCCACCGTACAAGGAGAATCGACTATGAAACGAACGACGATATTTTTGATGATGTTCCTGACGGCGTTATGTTGCGCGTTGACGGTTTCCGCCGCTGATTACGCCGTCCATAGCGTAACGATAAGCGAAAACGCCGTGAACGTCAGCGTAACGGCGCAAGCGGACTGCGCGTTATGGGGCGCGGTATACGGGGAAGGCGGCAAACTGACGGCGGCGAAATGCGAAAACGTCAGCGGCGCGGCGGACGCGCAAACCGTTACGCTGACGTTCGACAGCATTCCCGCGAACGCTTACGCGAAAGCCTTTTTGTTAGACAAGGAACCGTTTTCTCCGCTGTGCGCTTCCGGCGATACGCGAAACCCGTCTAACGCGCCGGAAAACGACGTATACGCGATTTTGTACGCGGACGGCGCGATGGTTTTCCAGCGCGGCGACACGCTGGAATCCGGGCGGAAAGTCAATCAGACTTACGCGGTCGATATGACGGAGAAATGGTTTTATTCTAATACTGTTCCGTGGCGCAATGAAGTAAGTAATATCCAGCGGATTGAATTTGCCGATAAAATTCAGCCAACATCTACAATGTACTGGTTCAATAATTGTTCGGCGCTGAAAGAAATCCAAAACATCCGGAATCTGGATACCGCTAAAGTCACGAATATGAAAGCCATGTTTCAACACTGTGAAAGTTTGACGGCTCTGGACGTAAGCGGTTTTGATACCGCCAATGTCGAGGACATGAGTTTTATGTTTAATGAATGTTCAGGGCTGATGGAACTGAACGTAAGCCGCTTTAATTCAGCCAATGTAACGGATATGAGCGCTATGTTTTCCGGGTGTTCAAGACTAACGGCCTTAGACGTAAGCACTTTTAATACCGCTAACGTCACGGATACGGACTGGATGTTCAACTACTGCGCAAGCCTGACAGCATTGGATGTCAGCCGCTTTAATACCGCCAATGTCACGAACATGAATTATATGTTCAACCACTGTTCAAGTCTGAATACGCTGGATGTCAGTCGCTTTGATACCGCTAATGTCACGAATATGAGTTATATGTTCAGGGACTGCTGGAGTCTGAAGGCACTGGACGTAAGCAAGTTTAATACCGCCAACGTCACGGACATGAGCTATATGTTCTTCCGTTGTACGAGTTTCACAGAACTGGACGTAAGCTCCTTCAATACCGCTAACGTCATGACAATGGCATACATGTTTTTCGGTTGCGAGGCGTTGACGGTGCTGGACGTAAGCTCCTTCAATACCGCTAATGTCACAACAATGGAAGGCATGTTTTGTAATTGTCAAGCGTTGACGGCGCTGGACGTAAGCTCCTTCAATACCGCTAACGTCACGACAATGGGGTATATGTTTTCCGGTTGCGAGGCGTTGACGGCGCTGCATATAAGCTCTTTCAATACCGCTAATGTCACAAATATGGACGGAATGTTTAAGGCATGTTTGAAATTGAAAACGCTTGATTTGAGTTCTTTTGATACATCTCATCTCAAATCTATGTGCATGATGTTCTGGGATTGCGGAGAGTTGACCACGATTTACGCGTCCGCTAAATTTGTGACAACTGCAATCGATTCATATGGCGGCAATGACATCTTCCATGCTTGTTACTCTCTTGTTGGCGGAAGCGGCACAACTTGCAATGGTTCCGCTTTTGTTAATTGGGACTACGCCCATATTGACGGCGGCACGGAGAATCCCGGCTACTTTACCGCGAAAACCTGAAACGCAATCCCGCCCCTTGCGGGCGGGCGCGTATCCCATAGAGAATCGAGGAGGCGCGTTTTTATGAGACTGCAAAGCGCGATATTCGACATGGACGGAACGTTACTTGACAGTATGCCCATGTGGCGGAATCTGCTCAACGACTATCTGCACGCGCAAGGCCGTATGGCCAAGGGGAACTTGTGGGAGGAAATCCGCCCGTTGACTTTGCTGGATACGGCAATATATTTACGGGAAGTCTACAAACTGCGTCAGTCGGAAGAGCAGATAGTCGCCGACATTGACAAGCGGATAGAGGCGTTTTACCGGACGCAGGCGCGGGCGAAACCCGGCGTGGAGAAATTCCTGTCGCTGTTGAAAATGGAAGGCGTGTGGATGTACGTCGCCACGGGCACGGACAGACCGTTAGCCGAAGCGGGGTTGCGTTGCGCGGGACTGGACGGTTATTTCCGGGGGCTTGTGACCTGTCAGGAATCGGGCGCGGGCAAGGATAAGAGCGCCGATATTTTTGAACGCGCTATGGTTCGCTTACGCTCCAACAAGAAGGATACGATTATCTTTGAGGATTCGTTACCGGCGATACGCACGGCGAAAGCGGCGGGATTCCGCGTCGCGGGGGTTTATGACGCCGATTGTGAGGCCGACCAAGACGAAATCCGCGCTATCTCCGATTATTACATCCGCTCTTTTGAGGAGATGTTTGAAGCGCAGGCGTTATGATAACGTTACGCGACACTTAACGTTGGAAAGGAAACCGAATCATGATATTGACCGTTCCCTGTCTGCTGGGACTGGAAAGCGTCGTCGCGGACGAACTGCGGCGGCTAAACTGCAAAAATATCCAAACGGAAAACGGGCGCGTATCGTGCGCGGCGTCGATGGCGGACGTGGCGCGGCTGAATCTGAATCTGCGTTGCGGGGCGCGGGTACTGCTCAAAGTCGGGGCGTTTCCCGCGCCGGATTTTGAGGCGTTGTTTCAGGGCGTCGCCTCCGTGCCGTGGGAGCGTATCATACCGAAGGACGGCGAATTTCCCGTGAAAGGCTGGTCGCTGTCGTCGGCGCTGCATTCGGTTCCGGCGTGTCAGTCGATAGTGAAGAAGGCCGCCGCGACGCGTCTGGGGCGCGTGTACGGCTGTGAGACGTTGCCCGAGACCGGCGAACGCTATCAGATACGATTCGCCATCATCCATGACGCGGCGTCGGTGTATCTGGATACGACGGGCGACGGCTTATATAAGCGCGGCTACCGTGCGCAAAACATGGGCGCGCCGTTACGGGAGACGCTCGCGGCGGCGCTGGTATTGTTATCGCGTTATCGCGGCAAAGACCCGTTTTGTGACCCGTTCTGCGGCTCGGGTACGATACCCATAGAGGCGGCGCTGATTGCGAAGAATCGCGCTCCGGGCCTTGACCGCCGTTTCGCCGCGCAAAAGTGGAAGTCGATGGAGGCGCGTTACTGGCTCGACGCGGCGGAAGAGGCCATGGACAGGGAATATCACGGACAGTACGACATACTGGGAAGCGACATTGACCCGGCGGCGGTGGAGTTATCGCGGCACAACGCGGAACTGGCGGGCGTGGACGATTGCGTAAGGTTTGAAGTCGCCGACGCGCTGAAATTCCGGCGTGAGAGCGTGTACGGGCAACTGGTGACGAATCCGCCCTACGGCGAACGCCTGATGGAGAAATCGGACGTAGAAAAGCTCTATCACGCGTTCGGAAAGACGCTGGAAGCGTTGCCGGAACGCTGGCGCGTGATAATCTTATCGTCCCACGACGAGTTTGAGCGTCATTACGGACGCCGCGCCGCGAAACGTCGGAAACTCTACAACGGTATGATACCCTGCAACGCGTATTTTTACGGCGGCTGGAAGCGTGACGGGAATTGACGGCGCGGCGCGGGACATAAAAAAACAACGAACCGGGCTTGTCCCCGATTCGCGCTCCTGTCTTTTAGGGTGTGATAATCTTGTTGAAAAATTTCTCGAACGGATAGGATAACGCAAAAACGTGAAAACTTTGCCGTATAGCAATATGATGACCGTCTCTTAACTGGGGCGGTCTGTTTTTTTATCGACATACAATAAAAGGGCTTTCTCTAGCAAGGGCGGAGGAAGTCGAGGTTTCATAGTTTTTACTTAGGCGGCGGGAATGGTTGAGCCAGCTCAATGTGCGTTCGACAATCCATCGCCAAGGCCAGATTTCCCATTCATGAAGTTTGCTTTTTTCGGGAATTTCCACGCTTATGAGGAATCTTCCGTTCGCTTCATGAAGAAACGTTCCGCGATAGCCTCTGTGGGATAGGTTGTCGCTTTTCCTCCATCGTTTCTTTCTATGTTTTTCCTTAGTATATCGTTTAGGACTTGCGCAAAAATAAAACAATCACGTAGGAATTATCGCACAGGAAAGAATCAGCGATTGAGAGTGGAAATCACATAATTCCAGTCTCCGAGATGAATGTCATGAATGACCGGGAGAGCGGCAAAGCGTTTGTCG
>JAFSOM010000613.1 GCA_017447005.1 Oscillibacter sp. | reverse complement strand
GGATGGGGCGGCATTACCGCGAGCAACTCGACAAGTTTCTTGAGAGCTTCAAGAATGATATGACGTAATGCACAAACTCCGCGCTTCAAATTGTGCATAGCGCTGATTTTTAGAAAATTTGAGGCGCGGATTTCCGCTTTTCGCCCAAAACGTGGCAATAGCATTTATAGAGGGGATTTATTCGCCGCTGGCGTCCGCTGGAAAGCGGCGTCCGCGCAACGGGCGGACAACCTTTCGGCGCACCTTGTCAACGGAATATCGCACAAAATCGGGATACGGGATTACGCCCGGACGCGCCATAGCCGGAAAGAGGTCGTTTTCTTTCCTCTGCGCGATTGACGGACTTGCGTTATCCCAGCCCGTAAGGATGGCAATTCCCAGCGTGAGTATGCCATGACCCGGAGGAGAAGCGTCGTTCCCCTCCGGCGAGCGTACCAATGACAGCGCGGATTGCGCCGACGCCGCTGGCGTCGGAAACATCCTGAAGAACGATTCTGACAGGAAGGAGGACAAATGAATGGAAAAGCGGACCAGCGCGGAACTGAACCAAAATGAAACCCTCGGAGCGGAAATTCATCGTATCCGGGAATTTCTGGGAAAAAGCGAGGAGGAAGTGGCGGCGGGCGTCGGGAACGGATGCACGGCGGCGATGATTGCCCAATACGAAAGCGGGAGCGTCCCTATGGAAACCGACACGTTTTTCGCCGTCGCGGAGGCTCTCGGCGTCACGCCGAACGACCTTGCCCCGCGCAGTATGCGCGAAAAGTTTCCGTGCCTGTTCGGATACGCGAAACTGAACAGCGGACACAGGGAAGTGATTGACAGCGTTGTCGATTCGTTCCTGCGCGATGAGGCGAAACGGGCGAACGGCTGACAAGGGACGAAATCACGTTCCGGCTTTCAGCCGCGCGGCGTCGTGTCAGGCCGCTCTTGCCCGTCATGGTGCGGAAAATGCGCGTTACGCCCAATGACGGCGTAAAAACAACGGAGTTTATCTGAAACGCTCCATGACGGACAGGAACGCGCTCCGGGATGACGCCTAATTTCAAGGAGGCGAACACATTGCCAAGAAAAGCGAAACCGGGCGACCGGGGAACCCGTGACCAGAAGGAACTTGGCGTTCTGATGAAAGAGCATCGTGAAGGCATGGGACTGTCACAGCAGGGGCTTTCCGACCTTATGAAAGGCCGGGTGTCCGCGCAAGTGATTTCCCGCTATGAGAACGGCGGCGACCATATGCGCGTAGGGACGTATTTCCTGTTCGTTGAAACTTTCGGCGTAACGCCAAACGACTTCTGCCCTGCGCGTCTGCTAAACATCAAGCGGCGCATTCCCGCCGCTTACCTGCATCTGTCGGAGCAGTCTCAGGACAGGATTGACGAAATTATCCGCTCCTTCAAGGAGAATCCGCCCGAAGATAGCAAAGCGGCGTTTCAGCCCCGGAGTTCCGACGCAACCGAAACGTAATGGCCTCGCGTCATGCGCAAAAATCCCTCTCCGTATCTGCGGAGAGGGATTCGTTATATTGCACAAAAATTTACCATTATTTTCTACGCTAAATTTTTGCGTTATTTCTACCTTTAGGTAGAAATAATCGCGTTTTCTCTACCTAAAGGTAGAAACGAGGGCTTGAACTGCCTTGAAAAGTTGTGATATAATCCTATGGCTTTCAAAAGAAATCCGGCGGTGGAACCGTCAGGCGCGATTTGGAGGGGTTCGGCATGGAAAGCAAGACGGGCGACGGCGCTCAGGAATACCCGCCCACCTTGGACACGAAGCTGATTTGCAAGATTCTGGACATCAACATAAAGACCTGCTACAAGATGTTCCATGACGGAACTTTCCCGGAGGTGAAATCGGGACGGGCCTACCGGGTAAGCCGGGAGAACTTTATCGACTACCTGAATAAAAGAAGAAAGGACAAGTCTCATGATTAGCTGTTCCAATCGAAAAACGGAACATTTTGCCCCTAATGGCGGGAAGGACGCGAAAAGCGTTCCTTCCCGTCTTAACTTTTTCTATCAGGTAACTAAGACCATTTAAGACCAGTTAAAACCAGTTAAGACCATTTAGAACCAGTCGGGACGGGAGGAAACCGAAACCATGAATCAGCCGGAATCGGAACTTTTCATTGAAATTGACGGGAAGCGGATTCCCGTCAGCGAACAGGTCTATCGTGAATACTGGCGTTCCGTCAACAGGGAGGACTACTTCATGCGCATCGTGAAGCAGGAGGGATTCATCTACGACCCGAAAAAACGAATTGCGAAATTCGTACCCGGCAGGGAGGATTCCTATGAGCGCCTTGTTGACGAGAACATTGAGTTCGTATCCGGGGAAACGCCTTTGGACGAGCAGGTCATGTTTCGCGTCATGCTGGAACACATCATGGTTCAACTGTCCGATGAGGAACGCGCCATTTTCATCCACCACATTTTGCTGGAGAAGCCGGAGAGGGACGCTTGCGTAGACGCCGGACTTTCCCGGAACATCTTCCAGCGTCGAAAGCAATCCTTAATGAAAAAGCTCAGACAGATGTACAATGACAGCTCTTAGAGCATAGTCAAAATGCACAATTTAAGATGGGAGAAAAAACGAAATTTCATATTTTTTGTAGAAATTTTGAAAAATGTACAGAAATGTACTAAAAATGTAAGCCAAAACCGCTCTCCCATTACTTAAATATATAGAGGGACTTTTTCATCATGCCCCGGATGAGGGCTGAAATGAACGCCCGGTTCATTCTGGAAGAAGCGGAGAAAAAGTCTTATGTACCTTGAAAATTTCACGACCGTCCGAAAGGGGATACGTTCTTCGGGTAAACGCGCCTGTAAGCAGTCAAGTAAAATGTACCAAAACGCGCCACAAAGTGTACCAGTGAAAAGTCAGGATTGCGTGATGGAGCGGCGATGCTCCAGGCGATAGCT
>JAFSOM010000612.1 GCA_017447005.1 Oscillibacter sp. | reverse complement strand
GTAAAGCTCCGCGCCGTTGACCGTCCGCCCGTCCGTCACGCCGCTTTCCGTGATTCCGAGCAGTCCGGCCTGATAACGGGCGTCCTGTATCAGCTTTTCCCGCGCCGTGACCGCGAAATTTTTGATTGCGGTTTTGTTCACGCTATGCCCTCCCTCCGTTAAAACTCCACGTCTATCATATCGCTGTCTTGCAGTTCCGTCAACAGCGCGTTTTTGAGCGCGACCAGATACCGCTCAATATCCGCCTCCGATTTCACGCGCCATGACGCCGCTTTCGTCAGACGCTTTATCGAAACGCGCTTGACGATTACGGGCGGCGTCGGGGTATCGTCGTCATTTTCGTCAGGCAAGGCGTCGATTTCGTTCAGCAGACGCAGTTTCAGCGCGTCCGACTTGTCCGCGAACCCGCGCAGCGTGGAGATATTGTTACAGCTTTTCGCGCCGTCTTTTAACTCGTCGAAACGTCGAACGTAATCGGCGCGTTTGCTGTCGGGACATTTTTTGCCGGACAGCGCGTCGAATATCCGCGCCCGGTTCTGCGCGATAGCGTCCAGTACGGGGGCCTGTTCCGCTTGCAGGATTTTCATGTAGGCGTCCATGAACTTCTGACGCAGTTCCGGGAGCTTGTGAATCTCCGGGTAGGGGCTTTCCATACGGACAATCGCCCGCATAGCGGCGACGGCGTCCTCTAAGGTTTGGTCAACGATATAAGTTTTACTGTCTTCGTAAATCGCCAGATTGTCAAGGACGCGCTCGAAAATCACGCGCTGTTCGCCTTTGAAAAAGGCTTGCACGGGTTCGCAATCCTCGGCCAAGTCCAGAAAATCGTCCCGTTTCGCCGCGACAGTCTTGTAAAATTCCATCCGGCTTGCGATTCCACATACGGATTTCAACAGCGTTTTTCCGCTTGCGATAACCTTTTTTCCGGGATAGGCGTAACGCTGGTATCCGGCTTCCAGACGCTCCATTTCGGTTATCATAGCGTTACAATTATCCTGAAATTTCCGCATGATGATTTCCTCGTCGTCGGAAACGCCGACAACATGGAACAGTTCGCGCAGAATTTCCCTCGCGGCGCGTTTGTCCTTTTCGCTCACGCGGATATGCTCTTCGAGCATGAGCCTTTCGGCGTACTGCTTTTTTGTGATAAAGCCTATGATTTCGTCGGGGGTTCTGTCCAGACGCGACACCGCCGCGCCGCTGACGCTGAAATCAAAGTCGCCGCGCCGGAACAGAAACGCCGTCAGCCAGTTCACATCGTCGTCAACAAAGCCGTAAGGCGCCCGCGTAAAGCGTTCGCGGAGGGTTTTCATAGACGTTTTTAAATGCAGTTTGGAATTTCCGGCGACAAACGACAGCATATCCTCCAACGCGTACCGGTTCGGCGGCGCGCCCATATCCAGCGCGGTTTGTCCGTCCGGTTGGAACAGCTTCCGGATGTCCGCTTCTCCCGTTATCGTATCAATATAACTCAACTTATGATAAACGGTTCGCACAAGCACGCCCAGCGCCTCATTGACGCGGCTTGCGGGTTCTTTCGCGCCGACGCGCAGAATATCGCCGTTGACGTAAATCGTCGCGTCCCTTAAATTATCTTTCAGGTATGTTTTCGCGTTGTCGAACCGCTCCCGCATTTCCTTGCGTTTCGCGTCCCGGATGGTTTCGTATTTTGCCAGACGCGCCGACGTGTTCAGGCGTAAAAAGTTCTCAATTTTCAGATACGCGCTCAGTTCGGACAAAAACGCGTCGTCGTTCGGCAACGCTACCACAACTTCCTGTCCCTCGCCCGACATGATTCTCAGTACGGAATCCTCAGCGGAGCCGTCATACCACGGCGTCACAATCCGGACGCCGATATCATAAGCCTGATTCACCCTGTAAGGACGGTCGTCCACTGTCTGATTGTACGGGAACGAGTAACGCCCGTTAAACTCAGGATAACGGTAACGCTTCTCGGAAAGAATGCCGTCAAAAATCAGCTCCGACGCCTTAACGATTACCTCGGACATTTCCACGTTTTGCGCGTCGATTTCCCGGTTGATTTCCTGTTCCTCGTCCGTCAGAAAAATATAGAGGTCGCCGTTTTTCTGTACAAGAGCCTGCCCTATCAATACCCGGAGCGCGTCAGATACCCGGTCGCGGAGCGTGATTCGGTCGTCGCTCAGGGAGCTTATCATAAGGCTTGTGACGTTTTCCAGCGTGGCGCGGATTTCAGGGACGTATTTTATCATAAACAGCGTTTTTAATACGTCGATTGCGAACACGTCCGAATTTTTGCCTTCCGGGTTGACGGAGCCGTTTTCATAAGCGCGGAGAATGACGCCCTTATGATTATGGTCAAGGAAATTTTCAAGCGCGTCATAGAAGAAATGGAACGGAACGACCGCGCCTGTTTCGGCGTCGCCCAGACGCATGGCGGATTCCTTGAACAACGCCAGCATGGAGCGTTCGCCCTCGGAAAGATGTTTTCCGGACGCGCCGTGCTTGCGGATGGCGGTCAGCGCGCCCGCCAGCAAATGAAACTGGTAAGGGATAAACGGATACGCTTCCGAAAAATCGTCCGCGTCGGCGTAAAGTTTCTTCTCTACGTTATCGTTAAAGACTATCAGATTTTTAATAACCGTAACCTGCTGATGATAAAATAGTCTTAGCGTCTGCGCGGCGGCGTCGGTTTTCTCCAGAATGCGCTTTCGGATGACCGCGTCCGCGTTCGCGGAGGACAGCGACAGGCGCGTGTCGAAACGCCCCTGAATTTTAGAGAAGTCGTTCCCCTTGACTTTCGTAATGGAGTCGATGTCCTGCTGACTGGTTACGATAACCCACGCTTTGCCTTTGCATTCCCGTCCCAGCTCTTCCGTGACGGTCTGCAGATTTAACATCAGTCCGGAATCGTCGCCGATATACTGCCCGATTTCGTCCACGAGAAAGACAACGTGATGTCCGCCGCCCTTGCTTTCGATATAGTCCCTGACGCGTTTCGCAAAGTCCTCAATGCTGATTTGATACGGCTCCGACGCCTTTTCGCACCAGTTCCGGGCGGCGGCCTCACTCATAAAGCCAATTTCCGCCAGCGTTTCCACTACGGTGTCCTGAATAAAATCGAAATCCTGCCGGGACGCTTCCCACTCGTCGCCGTAGTTTTCACGGAACGCGTCCCGAAATTCCTGATAGCGTCCCGCTCTGGAAAGCCTGTGTTCCAAATCGGCCAACTGCGGAATCGCGCCGCTGAATCCCCGCATTTCGTTGAATACTTTCAGAAATACGTTGACAATCGCGTCCCGGCTCTTTTTGCCGTTGGATTCGCTTTTGGCGTCGATGTTGAATAGAATCACGTCCGCCGGGGTATTGGCGGCCAGTTCCATATCCGCTAAAATTTTACGGTCGGCGATTTTATCCCCGTCGATGAAAAAATCAAGAGCGCGTTTTCCCCCGACGCTTCTGTTTTCCAGCAGATAGGAAAAGACCTTCAACAGCAATGACTTTCCGCTTCCGAAAAAGCCGGAAATCCAGACGCCCATTTTCGGCGTCGCGCCGTCGATACTCTTACGATAAGCGGAAAAGAAATCGGAGAAATGTTTGCGCAATTCGCGCGTCACGACGTATTCTTCCAGTTCCTGCGCGGCGCTGGCGTCCGCGTCCTGTCCGGCGACAATCACGCCCTGTATCTCGCGGCGTATGTCCCTGCGGAACATCTCCTGAATTTTCATCCCGTGGCCTCCTGTCAGCGCACAAAGCGGAACGCCCTGTAGTAATTTTTGTCTTTCAGCTCGTTGAACAGAATCAGTTCCTGTTCGTTATAGATTCCGGGAAAGAACAGCACAACCGGCGTATGGGAAAACGATTTCGGCAGATTGTTCAGCGCCTTGTGGGAGCGCAGGACGGGATAACATTTCCCGATTCCCGTCAGGAACACGACCGCGTTTTCCGGCGTGTTTTCCCGTATGCGCCGCACAATCAGGCTGTCCTCGTCGCTGAGTTTCATGGAGTTTCCCACCGCTTTCGCCACGCGTTCCATGCCGCCCTTCCGCTCGAACGCAAAGCATTTGTCCATAAAGTTCCGTTCCAGCAGAAACTCAATTATCATGTCGTAGAGGTCAAAGACGCAAAGTTTATAATCATCCGCGCCCTGTTGATTTCGCTCCTCCATTTTTCGGATACGCGCCCGGACTTCCAGTTCCTGTTCCGGCGGGTAGTCGAAAACCCAGTAATTCACCTCGTTGGCGCGTCCCGTAGTTTTCCGGAACGACGGGTTTCGCACGGCGGCTTCCATCTGGTCAAGCCGTTCTTTCAAGTCCATGTCATTCGTCTCCTGTCAGCGCGTGAATCATGTCGTACAGGCCCTGACTTTTGAGCCACAGTTCCAGTTCCTTTTCGAGAACCGGCCTGTAAACGCTTCTGCGGAATCTGGCTTTGTTCGTCAGTCCGGCCTCGTACAGCATGGTTTTATAACTGCCCGCAAGTTTTCCGCAGGTGTATTCCGTCCATTTCGCGGCGTTGGCGTCCCGGCTTTGAAGATTCCGAAAAAACGCCCGGATGTCGCTTTCGGTAAACTCGTCCCGCCCGGTCAGAAGATTGTCACAAATCAGTTCGTTGACAAAATCAAACAGCAGCGCGTCATGCGCCATCGCCGCAATCAGGGCGGTTAATTTTTGCGTGTTCAAATCCCCGTTCAAAAAGACGGGATAAAAGCCGGGGTCAAGCGCCCGTATCCGCGCCAGAACGACGCGGAAAACCATGTCCGCCCTCTTCGGGGAGGAACACCCGAAAATGTTTTCGCTCCTGTTCAGATTTCCGATTTCCTCCGCGCTCATGCCCGATTGCAGAAGTTCCGTCATTTTACGGAATTCCGGGAACCAGAAACAATGCTTCACCGCGCCCGCGCTGTACTTTTTTCGCCTCATGCCGCTCTCCGTTCGCTCGACAATTCGTGATACGATTTCCTCGTAAATCATAAACGATACGGCTTCTTTTGTCAAGATTGCGTGAAGAAAAGCGTATGTATGGAGTCTTTGCAGGAATTTCTTTGCGCTACGCACGGCCTTTCCATAATTAGAGAGCCAAAAATATGAGCGTTTCGAGCAAAAATCCCTCTCCTTGCAACAGGAAAGGGAGAATATCCGCTTAATTGAATGTCTGTATCCGGACTGCCGGAAATTTAATCAACGGGGTGCGCAGAGGAGTTGACGACACTTCTCCAGTCCAAATCGCCTCGCGCAAGACCTAAGACCAGCATTTCCGCCGTGGCGATGTTGCTGGCGAATGGAATATTGCTGACGTCGCACAAACGGGAAATATAGCTGACTTCCCCTGCCATATCTGTCTGAGTGGGGTCGTTGAAGAACAATATCATATCAAACTCGTTGCGGGCAATCCCCGCCCCGATTTGCTGGACGCCGCCGTGGGCGCGGGTCAGGAAACAGCGGACGTTCAGTCCCGTCGCTCTGGAAACCTGATGTCCGGTGGTGTCGGTGGCGTAGAGGCTGTGCCGGAAGAGAATCCCGGCGTAGGCGGTACAAAATTGTACCATCAGCTCTTTTTTATTATCGTGCGCCATCAGCGCAATGTTCATACAAGCCCCTCCTTAATGTATTGCGACGCGTGTCCGGGGCGGTTCATTTCCGTCCTTGGAGATAAGAAGAGAAAATCAGCCGGACGGGGTTCATGCAAGCCTCCGTCCGGCTAACGCGCGCCGCAAGAATCCTTGAAATTCACTGCGATGGCCTCCCGATGATTGCGCTTTCACGCATAAGCGTTTTCGCCATATGTGACAGGCCTTATCGACACGCTCCGGATTCGTTACAACGCCTTAACTTTACTCTTCGTCAAAGTCCATGTCGGTTACATCCGTAATCTCGGCGTTCCCTTCCCAATCGGTGTAAACTGTGGCCACGCTAAAGAACGGAACGGCGTCAGGGGCGTCCGGCGTCACGCGGCAGAAAATCATGTGGTTTTCCCCGTTTGCGGTTTCCTGACTGGCCAGATACGCGACCGCCTCGTATTTCGCGCCGTTCACGCCCTCCAGCGACTTTTCAAATGCGTTCCGGACTTTCTCATTCGCCTCCAGCGAAACGTCGCCGCCGTTGACCTTCCAGCCGCTCTCCGCTTCTCCGCCGACTTCCGCAAGTTCCGGCAGAAGAACGGCTTCGATAATCTCCGCGTCCCCCTGCGGATTCTCATAAACGGTGACAATCTCGTAGGAGACGGGCACTCCGGATTCCGTCGTCGTATCCCGGCAGAGAAACTGGTAGCTGTTTCCCTCAAGTGCCTGAGCGCCCAGATAGGCCAGCGGCTCGTAAACGGAGCCAATCGCTTCGTTCGCCTGATTGAACGCGGACATGGCGGCGGGATTGTCGTCCGGAGGCGTTTCCCCGGCGTTGACACTCCAGGCGCCTTCTGCGGACGCGTCGTTTCCCTGAGCGGCTTCCCCCGTCTGAATCCCGACGGTCAGCGTCAGAAGCGCGTCGTACTCCATGCCCCCGCTCGCCGACAGAGAGTAGGCGTAGCCGCTCTCCGCGTCCATCCAGACGGCCAGAAACGCCAGCGCGTCGTCGCCTTTGAGCGTAACGTCGGGCAGTCCCGGCGTGGTCACGGAGCTTTCCTGCGCGTACTGCTTATAGTCCCCGCTGATGTCCCCGCCGCCGGGCGCTTTCCGGGCCGTCACGCTCTCCGCGCCGTTACTGTAGACAATCTGGAACATCTCGCCGCCGTCCATCACGCCATAGGCCACGTTGGGATAGCCGTCAACCTTCTCCGGCGCGGCGAAATCGTACCCGGCGGCGTCCCGCGCCTCCGCATACGTCCGGAACTCCTGAAACGGATTGGGAATCTCCGCAACCTCCGTGGTATTCCCGTCGTCCAGTTGTCCGTTCACGACGTTCCGTCCGGCGCAGGCCGCGAGGCTGAACGCCGCGAACAGAGCCAAGGCCGCTAAAATGCCTCTCCTCATATTGAACCGCTCCTTTTTTACTTGGATTTCGGCGGTTGTCCGCCGTCCTGCCCATATCCGCCCGAAGGCGGGAAAATGTTCGCCGCGCGGAACGCCCGGCGCATTCGAGCATTCAGCCCTCTGTGAGAGGCGGACTGTCCCTCACGGGTATCATGTATTTTTCATCGTCATATATCGCCCAGTCGGAACGCAGAAGGCAAAATTCAAATCGTTCCCGTTCTTCCCGGCTGAGAACGGCCAGGCTCTGCCCCGCGCTTCCGGATTTTCCTTTCTCCATCGGCGCGACGACATAGTTGGACTCGTCCTCGTAAATCTGAAACGCCTGTCCCGGCGACAGAGACGCGAGAAACGGATAGTCCCTCGCAGCGGTTTCGGGAATCGGCCTTTTTGTCAGCGACCATGTTTGCGTCTCAAAGCGTCCGTCAGGAGCTTTCGTATCGGCGGCAACCTTCCACTCCCCATTATCCTCAACGGCTGAACGGAGTTCCCCGCGCCGAATCCAGTCGTGTACGTCGCTTTCCAAAACGCCGCGTCTTTGCGCGTACTCCGCGCACGACAGGAGCGGCATTCCGCTGAAAAGCGCCGTGGAACGGCGTTTCACGAGAACGGGTCGGCGCAGTTCGCTTTTCTCGGAGCCGCCAGTGTCGGAGATTTCATAGGAAATCTGGATATGAAACAGCTTTACGGCAATTCCCGCGCGGCTGACCTCAATGCCGTAAAACATATCCGGTTCGGTGATGGCCGGAAGGCCGCGCGTTAAAATTTTCCTCCGCAATTCGGAGAGGCAGCTCATCCAGTCCAGCGCGTCGGGGTCATACGTATCCGCCGCGTCCAAATCGGAGGCGATTTTCTCGGAAAGGGAATCCAGCGCGCCCATCGCCTCGCAGGGAGAGCGGAAAGCCCACGGCCTGTACGCCGCGCCGGAAAGCG
>JAFSOM010000611.1 GCA_017447005.1 Oscillibacter sp. | reverse complement strand
GTCTGGAACTGCGCGTCAAGGACAAGGCGGAAATTGACCGTATCATGCGGAAAGTGAATCAAATTTCCGGCGTATTACATGTGACGCGTCCGGCGAAGTAAATCGG
The DNA here is from genome assembly GCA_017447005.1 of Oscillibacter sp. Lineage (GTDB taxonomy): Bacteria > Bacillota > Clostridia > Oscillospirales > Oscillospiraceae > Oscillibacter. The sequence continues at coordinate 9,822 of JAFSOM010000611.1, read as the reverse complement.
AAGGGAGCGGAAATCATGCGGGCAGTGGTGACGCGGGTCAAGAGCGCGTCGGTACGGATTGCCGGGGAGACCGTCGGCGCGATTGCGTCGGGGTATCTGATACTGTTAGGCGTCGGCCCGGAGGATACGCCGGAGACCGCCCGGAAGCTGTCGGAGAAAATCTGCAACTTGCGGGTGTTCGAGGATGAAAACGGCAAGATGAACCGGAACTTAGCGCAGGCGGGCGGAAGTCTGCTTGTGGTGTCGCAGTTCACCTTGTACGCGGATACCTCGTCGCGGCGTCCGGGATTTTCGCGGGCGGCGAAGCCGGAGATTGCGGAACCGCTCTATGAATATTTCATGGACTGTTGCCGGGAGAAAGGTTTCCGTGTGGAACATGGCGAATTTGGCGCGGAAATGGACGTGGAATCGGTCAACGACGGCCCCGTGACGATTCTGTTCGACACGGACGGGAAACTCTAAGGCGGCGTTTTTACGGGGAGGGATTGCTTTGCATGTGCAATGCTTGCAGGTGGGCATGATTGAAACGAACTGCTATATTTTATCCGACGAGGCGCGGGGCGAATGCGCGATAATCGACCCGGGCGACGAGGCCGGACGCGTCGCGGCGGCGGTACGCAAGAGCGGCTGTACGCCCACGGCGATTCTGCTGACGCACGGACACTATGACCATACGGAAGCGGTGGCGGACTTGCGCCGGACATATCCGGGCGTGACGGTCTATCTGAACCGTGAGGACACGCCGGAGTTCGGGGCGCCGGGGATGTTGTTCCCGCCCGTGCCGGATACGCGACACTATGCCGAGGGCGATACGGTGAACGTCGGAAACCTGACAGTGAAAGTATTATCGACGCCGGGACACTCGAAAGGCTCGGTGTCGCTGTTATGCGAAACGGCCTTATTCAGCGGTGATACGCTGTTCGCCGGGGACTGCGGACGCACGGACTTATGGGGCGGCGATATGGAGGAAATGTTACGTTCCCTAGGCCGCTTGGGATGTCTGGACGGAGACTTTACGGTGTACCCGGGGCATATGGAATCCTCGACGCTGGAACTGGAGCGAAAGCGGAATCCGTGGGTACGGCAGGGAATGCGGATGTTGCGGACGGGGAACGCCTAGAGAGCCTATGAAACTGGAACTTCGCGGACATGAAGAGCGTTACACGGTGGAGCAAAGCCTCTTAAACCTGTTCCCGGGCGAATTGCCGACCTATGGAACGGTGACGCGGGAGGAATCAAGCTGGGCGATTATCGAACTATCGGAGACGGCGGCGCAAGCGCGGATAACGGTTGAGTTATCGCGTGACGGCAAGACGGCGCGGGCGGAACGCGTGGAGCCTTTACCGGAGACGGCCTACGAGCGGGAAGGCGTACGGCGGCGCGGAATCGGGCGTTGCTTTTACGACGCGGCGGTAAAGGTTACGGGAACGCGGCCCCCGTGGGGGATGTTGAGCGGCGTCAGGCCGGACAAACTGGTAACGGCGGCGCTGTTGTCGGGCCGCACGGAGGCCGAAGCGGCGCGGATGTTGGAGGACGTATACGCCGTGACGCCGACGCGGGCGGCGTTGGCGACGCAAACGGGCAAAATCGCCTATCAAACGGCGTTACGGCTGGACAAACGCGACATCGCCGTTTATGTCGGCGTTCCGTTCTGTCCGACGCGCTGCGCGTACTGTTCTTTTGTCAGCCAATCGGTGGAGAAGAGTTTCAAGCTGGTGGGGCCGTATGTGGAGGCGCTGACGGCGGAAATCCGGGAGGGCGGCGCGTTGGCGCGGCGGCTCGGATTGCGCGTGAGGGCGTTCTATATGGGCGGCGGCACCCCGACGACCCTGACGCCGGAACAGCTCGACGCGGTTCTGACGGCGTTTGAAACGTCCTTTGATACGTCGTACTGCGAGGAACGCACGGTAGAGGCCGGGCGACCGGACACCATCACGCCGGAAAAACTGTCGGTATTGCGCGAGCGCGGCGTTGACCGGGTATCGGTGAACCCGCAGAGCATGGACGACGGCGTACTGAAGGCAATCGGACGGCGTCACACGGCGGCGGATGTGGAACGGGCGTTGCAAATCGCGTCGGGATTCCGTCACGTGAACATGGACTTAATAGCCGGACTTCCCACGGATACGCCGGAAGGATTCGCAAAGACGTTGCGGCGCTGTATCGCGTTCGGTACGGACAATCTGACCGTGCACACGCTGGCGTTGAAGAAGGGGAGCCGCGTCTTGACAGAGGGTCTGACGATTCCCGACGCGGCGTCGGTGGGGGCCATGCTGGACTTTGCCGCCCCGACGTTACGCGCCGCGGGCTACGCGCCCTATTATCTGTACCGGCAAAAGTATATGTCGGGGAGTTTCGAGAACATCGGCTGGAGCGTACCGGGCGCCGAATGCCTGTATAATATCGTGATTATGTCGGAGTTATGCGGCATTTTATCGTTTGGCGCGGGCGGTTCGACGAAACTGGTAGACCGTGACGCGAACAAAATACAACGGTTGTTTCATCCGAAGTACACGGAGGAATATATAGCGCGTCCGGAGAAGCGCGGCGCGGACTTTGAAGCGATTGCGGCGTTTTACGGATAAAATATAATGGGAGGACGACACAATGAATCAGCAGTTTTACGCGTTCTTGGACACGGCGAAAAAGACGGCGAAGGAAGCGCGTCACGCGGCGTCAAGCATGGGCTACTTGGCGAAGAAGGAGGCCGGGAAAGCGGCGGCGGCGGCGCAGTTGAACGTACAGATTCTCTCGAAGAAGCGGGAGATTCAAGAGGCGTATCAGGAACTGGGCCGGACGCTCTATGACAAGCACATCGGCAACGATACGGAATCCGACACGCTGATGGAGAAGTTGCAGGCCTTGGACGCGCTTCACTTGGAGGTTGCGGAACTGGAAAAGCAGTCGGGGAAGGTCTCGGTTGTGCGGACGTGTCCGACATGCGGCGCGGAACGGCGTCCGGGCGACGCGTATTGCCCGGAATGCGGCGAGAAGTTCAACGCCGACGCCGCGAACGCGTAAAGCCTGATAACGCGGCGGACGCGGGAATATTCTAATGTTATGAACTTTACACGCCCCCCTAAATCCACCCTTTCAGGGGTGGCTTACCGGAACGCGAAAGCGCTTTCGAATATCGTTCCCCCGCCCCTGAAAGGGGAGGGGGACAGGGGGAGGGGTTGAAACCCTGTGGAATAAAGCCCGGGACAGTTCCATAAGCTGAACTAAAGTTAAGAAACGTCGGCGCGACGGCGCGGACGGGATGGAAAGGGAATTATCGCAAATGGCGGAACCGAAAAAGCAGTCATTTTTAGGCGGGGCGGCGATACTGGCCGGGGCCGCGCTGGTGGTCAAGCTGATAGGCGCGGCGTATAAAATCCCGCTCAACAACATCCTCGGCGCGGTGGGCAAGACGTATTTCAATACGGCCTACTATATCTACAACGTACTGTTGACGATTTCCACGGCGGGACTGCCGCTGGCGATTTCGCGTCTGACCAGTCAGGCCTACGCGCAGGGACGCGAGAATCAGAAACGCAAGCTCTTTCAAGTGGCGTTGCGGATGTTCTTTCTCTTAGGCCTTGCGGGTTCGCTGTTCATGTTCACCCGGGCCGGATGGCTTGCGGCGCGTCTCAACAATCCCATGGCGCGACTGCCCGTCAAGGCGCTGGCCCCGGCGGTGTTTTGCGTATGCCTATTGGCCTGTATGCGCGGCTACACGCAGGGACAGGGCAACATGACGCCGACGGCGGCCTCGCAGATTCTGGAAGCCATGTGCAAAGTCTTTATCGGCCTTCCGTGCGCGCGGTACGTGATTCATCTCGGATTCGGGCTGGACGCGGGCGCGGCGGGGGCGATACTCGGCGTGACCGTGGGAACGGTTCTTTCGATGTGCTTCCTGATATTCTACCTGACCCGTCACCGGAGCCGGGAACTTGCGACGGACGTACCGGACAGCGGCGGCGCGATACTAAAGAGCATTTTAGTGATAGGCATTCCCATCACGTTGAGCAACTCGGCGATGAGCATTATCAACATCATAGACACGACGGTAGTCATGGGACGCTTACAGGCGGGATTGCGTTTCACGGAGGAACAGGCGGCGGCGCTGAACGGTCAATACGGGTTCGCTATGGACATGATAAACATGGTCGTGGCGTTCGCGTACCCGGTGACGATGAGCTTACTTCCGACGGCCTCGGCGGCGCTGGCGCGTCACGATACGGCGGAGGTAGACCGCATTGTTTCGACGGCGTTCCGGGTTATCGTATGTCTGGCGCTCCCGGCGGGAATCGGACTTTCGGCGCTGTCAACGCCCATCATGCGCGTGATACTGCCCGCGCAACAGAGTTCGGCGCTGGCGGCGGGGCCGCATTTGCGGATACTCGGTTTCGCTTGCGTGCTGATATTCCTGATGATTCTGACGAACGCGATTTTGCAGACCTACGGACGGGAATTGATTCCGATTTTCACGGTTATCGCGGGCGGCGCGACGAAAGTCACGATGAACTATTTTCTGGTCGGGACGCCGGGAATCAACATCAAGGGCGCGCCGATTTCCACGTTATGCTGTTATACGGTGATTGTCACGTTGAATCTGATTTTCGTCTGGATTTACTCGCCGAAGAAACCGCGCTACGTGAATCTGTTCCTGAAACCGCTTGCGGCGTCGGCGCTGATGGGCGGCGCGGCGTGGGCGGCGTATGGCTTTACGTCGCGGTTGCTGTCGGGCGGCGCGGGGATAACGTTCCTGCAAAACGCGCTCTGTACGTTCTTGGCGATAGGCGTCGGGGGCGTTGTGTACTGCGTACTCGTGATTGCGCTGGGAATCCTGCGGGCGGACGATTTGCGCTCGATTCCGCACGGTCAGACGCTGATTCGCCTCTTGCGTCTGCGGTGAGCGCGATTTATGCGTAACGTTTTCGTTAGCGCGGCGAAACCTTGCCCTCATCCGGCGCTGCGCGCCACCTTCCCCCGCCTTGCGGGGGAAGGCCAAACCTGACGGCGTAATCTTACAAAAATGCGGGAAAACTTCGCAAGGTTGCGCCTTTGTCGCCCCCCGGAACGGGGGGAGATGTCGCCGTAAGGCGACAGAGGGGGGGCGAAATCTAACCGTTCAGGCAGAAAAAACTTGCAAAAGAGGAGGAAATATGATAAATTTTCCCTGTAAGGAACGCTACGGCTGGGAGGACTTCCTTGAAATTGTGGCGGATTTGCGCTCGCCGGAAGGCTGTCCGTGGGATAAGGCGCAGACGCATGAATCTATCCGCCGCAATTTCTTGGAGGAGACCTACGAGGCCTTGGACGCCATTGACCATGACGACGCCGAAAACATGCGCGAGGAGTTGGGGGATGTGCTGTTACAGGTGGCGTTTCATGCGCGGATGGAGGAGGAGCGGGGACGTTTCGACATGTCGGATGTCGTGGACGCGGTGACGCGCAAATTGCTTTACCGTCACCCGCACGTATTCGGCGACGGAGAGGCGGCGAAGAGCGGCGAGGAGGCCTTAGCGAACTGGGAAGCGCGCAAGCGTACGGAAAAGGGCTTTGCGCGTGTCTCGGACGCGATTGAATCGGTGCCGCATACGCTCCCGGCGTTGTGGCGGACGGAGAAAATACAAAAGAAGGCGGCGAAAGCCGGATTTGAATGGGAGAACGTATTCCACGCGCTGGAAAAGCTGGAGGAGGAAGTCGGGGAACTGCGGGAGGCGTTGGAGACGGGCGGCGCGTATGACGCCCCGCACGGCGTCCGGGAGGAAGCCGGAGACGCGCTGTTTATGACGGTATGCGTACTGCGGATGTGCGGCATTGACCCGGAGGACGCGTTGCACAGGACTTGCGACAAATTCGAGCGGCGTTTCCGGAACGTGGAGGAATGCGCGGACAAGCCACTTTCGGAGTGTACGGAAGCGGAGTTGACGGAGCTTTGGAAGCGCGCCAAGAAAGCCCTTGCGCAAGCGGAAGGGAAAGCGCCGTCGGCGTAAGAGCGAAGCGAGAAAAAAACATTCTGCCTGAACGGTTGCGAATGCGTACCCCCCTAAATCCCCCCGTTCAGGGGGGACTTACCGCGACTTGAAAGCGTTTTCAAGATTGATTCCCCCGCCCCTGAAAGGGGAGGGGGACAGGGGGAGGGGTTTCACATCCAATCGACCAAGTAGAAAGACAGTCGGACGCGACCGCAGTCAGGGACGCGGAAAATCAACGGGAGGATTCCTATCATGAACAAAAACGAACTGGTAAGCGCGGTAGCGGACGCGGCGGATTTGCCGAAGAAGGACGCGGACGCGGCGGTTACGGCCTTAGTGGAAGTCATCACGCAGGCCTTGAAAGAGGGCGACAAAGTGCAGTTAGTGGGCTTTGGCACGTTCGAGTTGCGCAAGCGGAGCGCGAGAATCACGCGCAATCCGCGTACGCAGGAGCCGATGGAGGTCGCCGCGACGGTGGTTCCGGTCTTCAAGGCGGGGAAGATTCTCAAGGACGCCGTAGCCCACAGGGAATAAGGGGCGCATATGCGGCTGGACAAATATTTAAAGGTATCGCGCCTTGTCAAGCGGCGGACGGTGGCGAACGAGGCCTGTGACCACGGACTGGTAGAGGTCAACGGACGTGCGGCGCGGGCGTCGTATGAGGTCAAGCCGGGCGACCGTATTACGTTGCGCGTCGGGGCGCGTACCCTGACCGTAGAGGTTTTGAGCGTGCAGGAGGCGGTACGCAAGGACGCCGCCGCCGGAATGTACCGCGAAGTGTCCGCGCCCGACGCGTAAAGAATCGCTTCTAATTCTCCCCCGGACGGCATAAGCTGATAGCCAAAAGGGGGCGCGTACCATGAATGAAATGACAGGCGGGGCGCACCGGATTGAGCTTGTGGGACGGGAAAAGCTGACCGTTTCCGGCGTGGAGGACGTGGAACGCTTTGACGAGGGCGGCATTGTGATGTCGACGGCGGCGGGTACGCTGATTGTCACGGGTTCGGCCCTGCACATCGGCAAACTTTCCCTCGACGGCGGGGAGCTTCACGTAGACGGGCGCATTGATTCGGTAGCCTATGAGGACGCGCCGACGGAGCGCGGCGGCGGATTCTTGGGCCGTCTGTTCGGGTAGCCTATGGAACTGGTTATTACGCGGCAGGCGCTTCAATTTCTCCAGTCGATTCTGCTGGGGATTGCCGCCGGGGCGCTCTATGACATGTTCCGCCCGTTCCGCGCTCTGCTCCCCCGCCTGACGGGCGTCCTTGACTTCCTCTATGGCCTGATTCTGACCGTCACGGCGTTTGCGTTCCTCATGCGTCCGGCGGACGGCGAATTGAGGGGCTTTATGCTCTTGGGCATGGCCGGCGGACTGATTCTCTTCTACGGCCTGTTGTCCCGCCCCTTGCGCCCCGTATGGCGCTTTTGGGCCGTATCCGTGGCGGCGACGGTCAAAATTTTGTTAGCGCCGCTGGTTCAGATGAAACTTTTTTTAAAAAAATCCGTTCGTGGCGGAAAAAACCTCTTTTCTTTTGCGGGAAAATGCTATACAATAAAGAGAGACTTTCGGGGCATGCGCGCCGGAAGGTCTGCGCGTAAGGCAGGAGGTGTTACGAATGGCGCGAAGAAGAAACAGAGCGGAACGAAAGCCGCGTCATGTCAGTATCGCGGTTATTGTGCTGGCGTTGGTGATACTCGTCGCCATGGGCTGGCGTCTCAACGGACTGCGCGCTCAGTTGGAGACCGCCAAGTTCGAGCGCGACCGTTATCAGGACCAAGTGGAGGCCATGGAGGAAAAAAACGCGTCTCTGTCCGCCGACATTGAGGAAGGCGTCACGGACGAGAAAATCGAGGACATCGCCCGCAACGACTTGGGCATGGTCTTACCGGGCGAGTACGTATTCTATAACACAGGCAACACGGGCGGCTGACAGCGCCGCTACGCTTCGTATGGAAGGAGAAATACAGGGGATGGAGCCGCAGGCAGGGACGATTCAAGCCGGGGCCGTGCTGGAGGGGAAAGTCACCTCTATCACAAAATTCGGCGCGTTTGTGGAACTGGAAAACCGCCGGTCGGGACTGGTGCACATTTCGGAAATCGCCAACACCTTTGTCAACGACGTGCACGACTTTCTGGAGGAGGGGCAGACCGTCAAGGTACTGGTATTGTCGACGGAAAACGGCAAAATCAACCTTTCCATCAAGAAAGCCCAGCCGCGTCCGGCGGGATATGACAGGCCGCGTCCGGCGCCGGGAGGCGAACGCAATGAAAGGCCGCGTCCGGCGGGGAATGACAGGCCGCGTCCGGCGTCCGGGGGCCGTACATACGCCCGCGCTCAGGGCGATACGTTGCCCCCGTCCGGCGACCAGGCCTTTGAGGACAAGCTGAAGCGTTTCCTCACCTCGTCGGAAGGGAAAATGGCTGACCTCAACCGGAGCGTGGACGGCAAGCGCGGCGGCGGGCGCAGAAGAAGATAGCTTGCGGCGCAATATTCCAACCCTATAGGGAGATATAACCTGCTATGTATCTGATTAAGACATTCAACAAAATCGCGGAGGAAGGCTTGGCGCGTTTTCCGGAGGAGCGTTACCGTTACGGCGAAAGCTATACCGGGGAGGACGCGATACTGGTACGCTCGGCGAATCTGCTGGACTATCCGTTCCCGAAGAATCTGGTAGCGATTTCGCGGGCGGGCGCGGGCGTCAATAATATCCCGATTGACCGCTGTTCGCAGTCGGGCGTGACGGTGTTTTCCACGCCGGGCGCCAACGCAAACGCCGTCAAAGAGCTTGTGCTGTGCGCCATGCTCATGGGTTCGCGGGATGTCACGGGCGCGATTCGCTGGGTACGCCGTCAGGCGGCGGCGGGCGTGGAGGTCAGCTCGGTGGTCGAACGCGGGAAGTCGGCGTTCATCGGGCCGGAACTCTACCGCAAAAACTTGGGCATTATCGGCTTGGGCGCGATTGGCTCTCTGGTGGCGAACACGGCGATTTCCTTGGGCATGGAGGTCTACGGCTATGACCCGTTCCTGTCCGTGGACGCCGCTTTACGCCTTGACCATCACATCCACGTGGTTTCGGACTTGAAGGAACTCTATAAGCGCGCCGATTACATCACGGTGCACGTACATTTCAACGACGAAACGCGGCATATGATAAGCGACGAGGCGATAGAGGCGATGAAACCCGGGGTACGGTTCATCAACTTGGCGCGGGGCGAGATTGTGGACGACAGAGCCATGCTGTCCGCGCTGGACAACGGCAAAGTGTCGGTCTACGTGACGGACTTCCCGACGAATCAGCTCTTAACGTCCCCGCACGTAATCGCAATGCCGCACTTGGGCGCGTCCACGCCGGAAAGTGAAAAGAATTGCGCGATTATGGCTGTTGACGAACTCAAAGATTATCTGGAAAACGGCAATATCCGCAATTCCGTGAATATGCCGTCGGTCTGGATGGAGCGAAGCGGGGCTATGCGCATTTGCGTCATACACCGGAATATTCCGTCCATGCTGGCGAATATCACGGCGCTGTTGTCGAAAGACGGCGTGAACGTGGAGAACCTGAGCAACAAGTCCCGCGGCGACTACGCCTATACGATGGTGGATATGGCGGCGGCGGTCGAACAGTCCGTCATCGAACATCTGCAAGCGTTGCCGAACGTTATCCGGGTGCGCGTGATTGCGTAAGGCGTCGCAAGGCCGCCGCGTGATTGCGTAAGGCGTCGGGAAGTTGCGTCCAGTATGCGCAAAGTTTTCGTTGGCGCGGCGAAAATAGCGCCTTGCCAACGATTGCTACACGCATACTTGCGCCCATTCCGCGCAATCGCGTGATTGACAAAGCGTCGGGAAGGCGCTAT
>JAFSOM010000610.1 GCA_017447005.1 Oscillibacter sp. | reverse complement strand
GTGCGCACTCGGTATGTAAGTGCGCATAGCAAAAGCCATTCATCCAGTTGCGCCCCAGTATCAGGAAGGGAGCACGCTGTCCTCCAAATCCTGATAGCGCCGCTGGCACTCGGCCAACGCTTCCATGAACTTGTCCAGCGGTTCAAGGCTCTCCTTGGACAAGCCATTCGGGGCAATTTCAAGGACAATCGGGAAATGCTTGGCGAACATCTCGCCCACAAAGAACTTGCGGCGCACAAGTTCCTTTTTCTTGTCCTCGTTCTCACGATTGTCCCGGAGAGTCTGCCGATGCTCCGCTTGTTGCGCTTTCTTCCGAGCCTGAGCCAGTCGTTCATCTATAGTCATTTCAGATGCCTCCCATATCCTTTACATGTTCCAGATGGCGCCGTATTATCTCATTGAAAACGGGAATGGGGTGATAGGTTGTAGCCATCGGGAATTTGATAGCGCAAAACCTGCCATACGGTGTGTGCAACAACACATGGTGATTGGTTGCGAACTCGTGCGGGAAAATCAACGGTTCCCAACATTCCTGCACCTGTCCTCCAAAAGACACGCCCCTTAATGGATGGCCACTCATGGAAACGCTTCGTCTTCCAGCAGGAACCATGCCGAACAATTTGCTGAAATACTCTTGGCTGTCCGGCTCAGTGACATTCAGGATTGCCTTGTACTGGCAATTATCCACCATGATTCTCCGCACATCGGTGCCATAGACATCGTCTAATTGCGCAATGCTTTGGAGTATCAAGCAGAATGTGACATTCTTCGAGCGCAGTGTCGTCAATCCGCTTTTGATAACGTCTATTTTTCCCAACATTGGAAACTCATCCAAAAGAACGAGCACAGGCTGTGTGTCGTATCCTTCGGCACTGTACTTATCCGGGCGGCGTTCTAACTGCCGAATCAACTGCGTCACCATCAGTCGGATTAGGCCGCTCCACTGTTCCAGCCTGTCTTGGCTTAACCGGAGGAATATATTGGGGGCTTCGGCGCTCATCAAGCAATCCCATGAGAACATCTCGGAATGTCCGTCATCAGATAACGCGTCCTGAATTGAGGAATCAGTAGCGAAAACCATCGTATGATTCTTCATTTCAGTTCCTACGGCGGCTTGTTGCTCAGGCTTTAAGTCGGGGATTTCACTGACGAACATCTGTGCGAGAGCGTTGGGGAAACTCTTTATTTCCCGGCTCAATCCCGGCGTTGAAGTCGCTTGGACATATGCCATTGTCTCGGCAAAATCCATTCCCTTGCAGAAGCAGTACGCAATCGCTCCCGAAAGAAGATTGCGGGCTATTTTAAGCCAATACTCATTATCACTGCTCACCTTAACGGGCACTGGAATAATCGCATCGGCAATTTCACGAACATACTGCGAAAAGCGCGGGTCATCCTTCTTTAATATGGCATACGGGTCATAGTGTATCCCTCCGTCGAGGGGGTCAAAGACCTTATACGACCTCAGCGCACGCCATTTCGCTTGCAGAAACTGATACTGCCTTGACAGTTCCCCCTTAATGTCCAAGGCGACAAAGGGGTCGCGCCAACTTTCCAGAGTTGACTGGGCAATGACAGCGCTCTTTCCAGAGCCGTTAGTCCCTACAACCAGAACGTGTCCATCGTCCTCTGCGGCTTTTCCCACATAGTAGCCTTTGCCATAGTCGATTTCCAAGCCGAAAGTTACGCCTGATACGCGATTATAGGCGTAGGGACGTTGACGTTTGGCCGCCATTTCGCGCTTCCACATAGCATCAATATGGAGGGCTACATCCTTGGCAATAGCTAACGGGTGTTCCGGGGCAATAGTCAACGGGTGTTCCGGGGCAATAGTCAACGGGTGTTCCGGGGCATCTAAAACCAACTGGTCACAGATTCCGCGTCCCGGCATCATAAGCGGCTTATTGGGCGCTGACATGAACCGGTTGAACTGCTCGAACTGGCCAAACTGACCAATCTCATCATGTTTTCCCATAGATATAACCTCTTTTACTGTTATTCAGGCCATCCGCCCCGCACGGGGCGGACGGCTGTTTGTTAAGGCGCACGCCCTCGCTACGCAAAGTTTGTAGCAGGGCAATCGTGGACTGTTCTTGAATCTACATCAGGTCAAAATGTCGAAAAGTGTCCTTTTTTTCCGCGAACAAAAAGTTCTTGCAAATCCGAAAGCGTTGTGATATAATCATTGGTGTATGGATTTACAGCGGAGTTTTGGTGGAGGCGGATTTTCATCCGGCGTTTTCTTTCGTCTTCAATGGCCCCGCATGGCCTCACGTCCTTTCCTTGAATACGCGGATTCACGTTGACTGAATCCCATCCGTGCGCGGAGTACAATTCCGCACGATTCCAGAATCTGTCACCAGTTTGGGAGAGCGTCCCGTGTCCGTGGCAACCGTCCGACCGGATTGTCCCGCATTTTATCAGCTTTCCCGATGGGGAGTTGTGACAAAAATGCAGGGAGGCGTCCTGTGTCCGTGGTGACCGTCCAACCGTTGGCTGGATTGTCCCGCATTTTATCAGCTTTCCCGATGGGGAGTTGTGACAAAAATGCAGGGAGCGTCCTGTGTCCGTGGCGACCGTCCAACCGGATGATGGTTTTGATTCTATCAGTTTTTAGTAAGGGAGAGTCGTGACAAAAATGGAAACAAAGCCTCCGTGGCATGGGTTGGCCAAGCGGGTGGAAAATTTTCGCTGGAATATGACATTGGAAGAAATATCCAATTTTCCAGAAGAATTTTTCATGTTCCTCTGTGACCTGCAAAGCGAGAACCTTGCAAAATGGATGCGTGGACAGGGTTGGGATACATCAGAGATTCTGAAAGCGGTTTTCATAGGAGTATACGACCTTATTGTCAAGGGAGACTCTCAATTTGAAATATTTCGTTTTCAGGAAAATTCCCTGATTTTCGCTGACGCACAACAGGCGTGTCTCTTCACTACGCTCTGTATATTTTTACACGCAAGCACGAGAATCAAAGGCAAGTCCTTGAAAGATTTCATACGTGACACATCGCCAATGGAGTACAACAATCCGGCTTCACCGAATTATCGTACTCCAAGCCTGTTGACTTCGGATGAAGAAAAATTCAGACGAGCGAGACATCGGCACTTCTCAACCAGAGAACAGCTCAGACAGGTGGAAAATGCACAACCGTCAGGCACATCCGCCTATTACAAGCACTCTCAATGGTCAGCGATGGAAAAAGACGCGGAGCATGAATGGACATTTTATCATGCGCTGAATGCTGACGCAGTTCTTAGCGCAGAGGTGAAGGACACTTTTAAACGGCTGGGAAATCTGTATAAGGATATACTTCCTGCCCTTTTGTCACTTAAAGACGATGGCTATACCGCCAGAGTAGACGCGGCATACAAGAAATTCTCATCTAAACTGAGCAAGATTCAGTACGCACGCTATTTGGAGCTTCTTCGAGAAATTTTCCGCCATCTCGAAAGCAATAAGGCGTATTACGGAATCAACCTTTACAGGATTGAAAAGGAACTCCGTCCTTTTGCCACTACACATTATGTGAATAAACTGCTCGCGTGTCAGAATAACGCCAATGAAATGCAGTCTTATGTGGAAGAAATCCGGATTTTGAATGAATCCGTTGCTATGGATAAAATCTGGTTTCCAAGGCTACGTGAGAATTTCGCGTCATTGATTACCTATGACGAAATGGCAATATGCGTAAGAGCTTTCTCTGAGTTTCTCAATATGGTCGTTGGTTCAGCTTGCTTGGTCATAGATGAACTCGTGGAGAAAGGCTGTTTTGGGGATGACTGGGAATCGTTGTTTATTCAAATGACAAATGAAATGGCTGAAAGCGTCTTCTACGCTCCAAGCGAAATTGATTTCACCGTGACTGATGGTTCGCAGGAAAAATTTCAGGAGCTTTTAGATGCGCCTGTACGTCTCCGCGTTTCCCAAGAAAAAAAGCCAAAACAAGGGACACAATAAAAACGCAGTACAGAACGCTTTCCGTTTTTAGACAGAAAGCGTTCTGTTTATATCGGCATTGAATAGCCAGCAACTAAGGACTTGCGAAAAAATAATCTTTGCAACTATGGCTTTGGTTGATAATGTGGTATAATGAAAAGAAAAAGCAAAGGAATGAGCGGAAATGAACCGGAAACTGTTTGACAGCCTGAACGAAAAGCAACAGCGCCTGTAT
>JAFSOM010000609.1 GCA_017447005.1 Oscillibacter sp. | reverse complement strand
TTTGAGCAAACGTGTGACCGCTTCCTAAATAATGCTTGACAGCCTTCATCCTCAAGTCCACACTGTACGCCATAATGATCCCATCCTTTCCGCTTTTTAATATACAATATTTACAATCAATAGTCAAGTGGGATAACTATACAATATTTACAATCAATAGTCAAGTAGGATAACTATATTCAAAACGTCCTGCAACTCTTGGATTAACCGTTCTCTGTTCGCGTAGTCATCGCGCAACAGGATGGCGACGAACTCATCCCCGCCAATGCGGAACATCATGGAACGCTTAAAGATGTCACAGGCGATATGGCACAGCTTGATAATCGCCGCGTTGCCCTGTTCGTGACCGTAAACGTCGTTGAACTTCTTCAAGTCGTTCATATCAATCATCACGATGGCAAATTCCGTTCCGTCGTCCGCGAGCGTTTCTTCCAGTCGGCTTGTCTCCTGCTTGTACGCGGTGCGGTTGCGAATGCCCGTCAGGCCGTCTTTGAGCGCCAGTTCCGACATTTGGGCTACGTTGGCATGGGCTAAATCCAGTTCCTGATGAATCATGATAATGTTGGAGACATAATTCCGAATCTCCTCAATCATCTGCGCGACTTCTTCAGAGAGGGAACTGACCTCGTCGCGTCCGCGGATATTGCTCCGAATCTCTCCCGCTACGTTGGAATCCTTCGTCTTGGAGAACTCCATAACCTTCGATTCCAGCTCAATGATTCTCTTAATGAAATGTCGATTGATGAACATCATCATGAGGCCCAGTCCGCCTATGAGAATCAGCCCTATGAGGGAGAACTGACGCACGGTATGATTCAGAATGGCGGTATTGACAGTTTCGATGTCAATCTCGGCGCCAATCAGCCCCATTTGCTGTCCGCCTATCGTCACAGGCATATAGTAGGCGTATGTTTGCCCAAACTCATTATCCCAGATTTGAAAATCGTTCTGGTTTGTTCCGCTGTCCTAGACGGCCCATTTTACGCCGTACTCGTCCCGTTCGTTGCTCACTTGGTCTCCCAGATACAGGTATTCCGCCTCTTCGCCCTGCGGATGGTCGAACTTAGCGTAATAGGGGTTTTCGTTCATTAGCTCGATATGGTCGGCGCGGGAAAGATGGGTTCCGTCAATAATATAGATGTCGGATTCCGTTTCCGAATCGGGCAAGATGTAATAGACATAGGACAGGTCAAAGCTCGTTCCGGCTTCTTGAAATGTCAAGAGCCAATAGAGCTGGTGATAAATCAGATAGGCGCGTTTCACCTCATCGCTGAGGTCGTCCAATTCAATATCGGCGCCCAGCGTCTTTCCGGGATATTCCGTATGAAACAGGCGTTCGTAATTCGTCCGGTAGGATACGTATTCATCCGCGTCAAAGGGTATATCCACGTCGCCGTAATGCTCCAGAAAATACGTCTGATAGCGGACAAAGTCCTCCCCGTCCGCCGCGATGAGATTTTCCAAATACTCGCCCACGTCCCGAAGGTTCGCTTTGCACTGCTCACGATAGCTGGACATTTGATTGAAGTAAGTAAGAACGCCGCAACTGCCCAGAACAATCAGCAGGAAAGCAAGGATGAGCATACTGAGCTTGAAACCTAAAGTCTGTGTCTTTTTCAAAGAGGTAACAGCCATATTTGTTCACCGCCATTTTCTAAAATTTTCTGAGAGAAAGTAAGCGCTTATTGGAACGACCCGTCAGGTTATCCTCTGTCGCGGCGGTTGAGACGCCTAAAGACTGCGCAAAGCGTCTGATTGACGAATATTGAAACCTTATCATAATTGGCCCCTCAGAATCAATACGCTCCTTATGAGCTTTCCTCCGCGAAAAGATAAAAAACGTAAATACATTATAATAACTGGAAAATCATTTGTCAATGCTTCTTTAGAATTTTTCAGGACAAACGAATCCGTCACTTCATTTTCCGCTGTTTCATGCCTCTCGTCTCATATTTGCTCAGGTTCATTTGTCGCCCTCCGTTTTCGCCGACCGCCGACGCTCATAAAAACATCAAGTTCGCTTTTCCCGCGCAAAAGTCAGCCTTAGTACAGCATAACGCGCACAGCCTCAAAGTATGCGTAAAGTTTTCGTTGGCGCGCCGGATGAGGGCGAAAATAGCGACTTGCCAACGATTGCTACACGCATGCAGCCTCAAATCGCAAGAAAAATTCCATTGACAGGGACAAAATTTTATGATATATATTCGGTGATTGATTTTTGCATTACAGGCAAAGGCGGTCGATGACAGTCATAGGGATTGTGTTAAGATAATTGATGAATTTCTCAACGGCA
>JAFSOM010000608.1 GCA_017447005.1 Oscillibacter sp. | reverse complement strand
GGATGGGGGCAAGTTTTATTTAGCTTAACGCCTATGCCCGGAACGGGGGAAAGCGCCGTGTAGCGCCGGATGGGGGCGAATTTGAATCCCGTCAGGCGGGGGAAAGCGCCGTGTAGCGCCGGATGGGAGAGTTTCATACAGCGCGGGGATATTACATCTTTTCGGGGGCCTCGATACCCAAGAGGCGCAGGCCGTTGCGCAGTACAACGCGGGTATCGTCGGCGAGTTTGAGCCGCGCTGACTGCAACTCCGCCGCTTCGCCCTTCATGCGGCAGACGGTATAGAAACGGTGGAAATACCCGGCGAGGTCTTGCAGATAACGGTTGAGGTGACTGGGGTCATAGTCGCGGGCGCAAAGCCGTACCTCCTCTCCGAACCGCGCCAAGGCTTTGATTAAAGCGCGTTCCGTATCGTCGGTGAGCAGGCAGATGTCAGCGTGTGCGGGAATGACGGCGCCTTCGGCGGAGAGGGTACGCAAGAGCGAACAAATGCGGGCGTGCGCGTACTTGACGTAATACACGGGGTTTTCGGCGTCCTCCCGCACGGCGAGACCGAGGTCAAATTCCATCTGCGTTTCGGGACGGGCGTTGAAGAACCACCGCGCCGCGTCAATGGGGACTTCGTCGAGCAGGTCCGACAGGCTAATCGCCTTCCCGGTACGCTTGCTCATACGGACAATTTCGCCGTCGCGCAGAAGTTTCACCAGTTGCATGAGGATAATGTCGAGACGGTTGGAGCCGTCCAGCCCGATGGCGTCAAGGGCGGCTTTGAGACGCGCCACGTGTCCGTGATGGTCGGCGCCCCAGATATTGATGACGCGGTCGAACCCGCGCACGGCGAATTTGTTGCGGTGATAGGCGATGTCCGCCGCGAAATAGGTATAGAAGCCGTTAGCGCGGCGTAACACGTCGTCTTTGAGGTTGAGCTTGTCAATCTCGGACGGCTTTTTCCCGGCTTTTAACAGGTTTTCGCGCAAAATCTCCGACGTTTTGAGCCATAATGCGCCGTCTTTCTCATACGTCCATCCGGCGTCGACAAGCGCGTTGACGGTGTCGGCGACGTATCCGCTCTCGTGAAGCGTCGATTCGAGAAACCAAGTGTCATAGGAGACTTTGTAGCGTTGCAAGTCGGCTTTCATCTTCGGAAGGTTGATGTCGAGACCGAAACGCGCCAGTTCCGCGCAGCGTTCCGCCGGGGCGACGTTTACCAGCTTATCGCCGTAAGTTTGGGCGTAGCGTTCGGCGAGTTCGCGGATGTCGTCGCCGTGGTAGCCGTCCTCCGGGAAGGGCACGGCGTCCTCACCCTGAAAAGATTGCAGGTAACGCGCCTCGATGGAATGGGCGAATTTGTCAATCTGGTTTCCGGCGTCGTTGACGTAAAATTCCCGTTCGACCGTCGCGCCGCAGGCGGACAGAATTGACGCGAGCGTATCGCCGAGGACGCCGCCGCGGGCGTTGCCTAGGTGCATAGGCCCGGTAGGATTCGCGGAGACAAATTCAACCATAATCTTTTGTCCGCGCAAGTCCTGACAAGTCCCGTAAGCGTCCTGTTCGGCCTCAATCGCGGACAGTACGGCGTCGTGCCAGCGTTCGCCGTTACGGAAGTTCAGGAAGCCCGGCCCGGCGATTTCCACGCTTTTGAAATACGTGTCCGTCAGATTGATACGTCCGGCGAGTTCGGCGGCGATGACTTTCGGGGCCTTGCGCAAGGCTTTCGCGGCGGCTAACGCGAACGTAGTCGTAAAATCGCCGTTGGCGGAGTCTTTGGGAATCTCCACGGCGACGGCGGGAAGTTCGACTTCGGAGAGCGTCCCCGCGTCGACCGCCGCCCGGTACGCCTCCAGCGTCAGGGAAACGATTTGCTCTTTTGCCTGTTCTATCATGTTCATACTGTCAAGTCCTCTTACGGTGTTGTGATGGTTTCGTCGCGGCGTTACGCTTCAGGTTACGGCGTCGCGCTTGCGGCGCACACGCATGCGGAAACGGTTCTTTCCGGTGTTCGTATGTTCCACGGATACGGAGTAGCGGATTTCGAGCAGTCCGCCGCGCTCCGTAACGGAGTTGCGCAGATAGCCCGTCTGGATGTCGATGGACAGTTCGCCCATGGGGGTTTCGTACAGGGACGTATGTTGCCGCCCTTCCTCGAAAATCATCTGGGAACTGACGGTTCCGGCGCGACGTAAAATCACTTTCGGCCCGTACATCTCAAAAGTCGTGGTCGTACCCTCCATGCCCGTCAAGGCGCTTTCCTGATAGGTCAGCGTGAGGCCGTCGGGCTTGAGGCTCATGACGCCTTCCGTCAGCAGTTCCATATTGTCCTGTTGCGGACTGTCGATGTCCTGTTCGGAGTGGATGGTCAGCAGGACGGGGAGCGCGGAGCCGGAACGCGTCGCGTTAATCAAGGCGGCGGTTTCAGACTCCAACGCGCCCGTCAAACGGTCTCCGGGGGCGGATTTTGTCGCGGCGCTGTCAGGCCTTTTGGCGTTGTCAATATTGTTCAATGTCAACCCTCCGTGCAGTGTGGCGCAAATCTTCCCGCAGAAAGATGGACGCCGTATTTTCAAAATCTTCCGTCTGGTCGCTGACGTAAAACTGTACCTCGCCCGTCCGGGACGCGTCGGCGCGGAGATTGCGCGCTTTGAGCAGACGTTTCAGCTCATAGGCGGACTCCTCCCCGGCGGAAATCAGTTGCACCGACGGCCCGCAGATTCCGGCGATAACCTCCTCCAACAGCGGGTAATGGGTACAGCCGAGGATGAGCGCGTCAATGTCGCGTTCGAGCAGGGGCGCGAGGTACTCCCGGGCGACGGTCTCAATGACGACATCGCCGGGACGGAATCGCCCGTTCTCCACCAGCGGCACGAACAAAGGACAGGATTTGCCGAATACCGTTATCTCCGGGTCGAGACGGCGTAACGCGGCCTCATAGGCGCCGGAACGTATCGAGGCGCGGGTTGCGATAATGCCCACGCGCTTATTGTTCGTCAGCGCGGCGGCGCGGTGACAGGCCGGCGACACCACGCCCACGAACGGCAAATCCGGATTGTCGGCTTGCAAGGTATTCAGCGAGGTTGTGGAAATCGTCCCGCAGGCGATAACGATGGCTTTGAGGGAGAAGGAGCGCAGGAAGCGCACGTCCTGCCGGGCGTATTGCAGGATGGTTTCGGGGGCGCGGTTGCCGTAGGGGACGCGGGCGGTATCGCCGAAGTAAATCAGATTTTCTTCCGGGAGAATCCGCATGAGCGAGCGAATCGCGGTCAGGCCTCCGAGGCCGGAATCAAACACGCCCACGGGTCTGTTGTCTGTCATGATTTTGCAACCTCCTGAGATTCTGTGAGCCGTCACGATGTTCGGGCCATATTATACTATGTCCGGGCGCGGGCCGCAAGACAGAGTTTTGTCTTTTTTCCCGCTTTTTCAGGTGGAAATTCCCCCGCCGCTCTGCTATAATAGGTTACGAGCGCATACGCCGCGCATGGAAATTCGTCAGGAGGCCGAAACGTATGAAAATTGAGCTGTCGGAACAGGAGTTCCGTTATCTGCTGGACTTGGTCTACATAGGCAACTGGGTCATCAACTCCACGCGGGAGGACGACGACCGCATCAAGGAGTATGACGGCGTGGAAAGCCTGATATTCTCGCACTGTCTCCACCACCGCATGAGCAAGTTAGTGGAACTCTACCAAGGGGAGCTGATACCTTCCCGGGCGTTCGCCGACGGCGGCATTCATGAGGCTATCGAGCAGTATGAGGACGTGGTATTCTTCGAGATACTCGCGGAGGAGCTGGCCTTACGCGACATGGACGGAGAGCCGATGACCGGGGAAAATTACGAGCTTCTCAAGGAGCGAATCAACGCGTACCTGTCGGAGTTCGACCGCTACGGCACCGACCATATCACGGTAGACATGGAGGACTGACGGCGCGGAAGTATCGCGGCGGCATGAAAAACGGGCGGCGCGGAACGCGTGCGCGGCATAAAATCAGCGTCCCGGACGGATACCGGGACGCCGTTTTGTTTTGGCGGGATTCAGGAAAAGAGCAGATGTTCGCCGTAGGCGTTGAGGTAGGGCTTCAGCCACGTGCGCGGGATGGAGAACATCTGTTCCCCGGCGGCGTAGGCGGCGATTTCGGAGGGGGAGAAGGAGATATTCATATAGTATTCGTCGAACGTGACGACGGCGGAACTGTCGCTCCACGCGCCGAGGATGTCGGCGTAATTTTCCCAGAAAAACTCTTGCGGGGCCATATTCCATTCCTGAGCGCGTTCGCGGGCCATACGGAGCAGTTCCGCGGTTACGGTTTCCGTATCCTGAAAGAGCTGTCCGGCGTAGAAAAATGACGCCTTTTCCAAGTCGTAATTCCAGCCCAGCAGAACCGTATTCGGATGGGCGCCCCCGGCGTAATAGTAAAAGCGTCCGGAGATACTGGCGAAACGGTTCGTCTGATAGACGGCGCTTTCCAGTCCCTGCTCGTAGTGATTTTCCCACTTTTCCTGATTCTCCAGCTTTTGCGCGTAGTCGCCACGGGCCAACTCCTCCAGCGCGGGGAAGTCAGCCTCCGTCCTCCACTGCGCGAACGCCTGATTGAACGTGTCCGCCATTTGCACGGCGTTGCGCTCCTGCGTACTGGCGGCGGTTTCGTCGTTGACGGGCGCGCCGTTGCGACGGTACAGGCGCATGACGGGCAACTGATACGTGTACGCGGCGAGGATGGAGCCGTCGTCGGCGCGGGAGATGTCGCTTTCCGGCGCGGTCTCAATTTCACAGATAATGCTATCGGGCAGTCCGGCGGGAGGTTCGGGCGCGGGGGTCTGCGTCGTCGTGACGGTATGCAGGGCGCAGGCGGTCAGGAGTGTGAGCGCCAACGCGAGTATGACGAGGCCATAGAAAGCCCGTAACGGCGTACGGCGCGGCGCGTCCTGATATGGTTTCGACGCGGCGGGGTTCTGATGAATTTCCGAGTTCATGAAACATCCTTTCCGAAAGAATCCTGTCCGGGCGGCGGGACGGCGTCCGCAAGTCATGACAACGGCGGAAGGGCGTCCGCGAACCCTGACGGGGCGGCGCGGCGTCCGCAAATCATGACGGCGGCGGAACGGCGTCCGCAATCCATGGGGATTCTTTCCAGACGGCGCCGCCCGCGAGAGCGGCTGTATCGGGATAGGCTAAGGCGTATAAGTCAGCGGCCCGCGCTTCGAGTTGCAGGAGGCTTACGGCTTCCGGGCCGAGCGCGGACACGTCGCCGGATTTGGTCAGTACGGGGAGCGCGGCGGAACTTCGCATACGGGCAAGCAGTTTTCGTCCGGTAGCGTTCATCGCCAGCGGACGTAAGTAGGCGGGCGGACGCGTCAAGTCGGCTTGCGTCAGGCCCAGAAACGCCCATAACATCATGCGCCGCAAGCGGGAGAGCGGATAGCGTTTCGTTTTGGCGCGTTCGAGCGCGTCCCGCACGGAGACCGCGTTCCGCGTGGCGTCGTAGAGACGGTTCCATAGCCCTTCGCGGCCCTCGTCCAGCGCGGCGAACTCGTCGCGGGACATCGAACGCAACCGGTAGAGAATCGCCCGTTCGACGGTCTCATAGAATACCGGGGCGCGTCCGGCGGCCTCCTCTTCGACGTAACACGCCCGCATAGCGGGGGCCATACGCGCAAGCGCCGCTTCGCGTTCGCCGCGACGCAACAGGCCGCGAATGACGCTTGAGGACGTAATGCCCCCCTCTGTCGTTACGTGAGATTCTCTCCCCAAAGGGGGCGACGTTTTCCCGCTGTCCCGCAAGGTTTCGCCTTCCCCCGGAACGGGGGAAGGTGGCGCGCAGCGCCGGATGGGGGCGAATTTGCGTTCCCCTTCGTCGTGGGGGGCGCCTTCACGGAGCGCCGCCATGGGCCGCACGGCGGAGCCGTGACGCAGGAGGCTTTTACAGTATTCCACGCCTAGGAGGTCATTGGGGCGGGAGAGTACGCCCGCAATCGCGGGGCCGGCTAATTCGCTAACTGCCCTCTGCCGGGCGGCGGGGTATGAGATACCGGCGGCAAGCTCTCTGCGGAGGGCGGCGGGAAACTTCTCGCACAGCAAAACCGCCGCCGCCTGTCGGAGCGCGTCAGTGTCTCCGCGCTCGCTTCCGAACACAAGGGTATCTACCAGACCCGTCGCCAGCAGGAGGCTCACGCCGCCTTCGGCGAATCCCTCGGCGGAGGACACGGCCCGGAGCAGGGGCAACTCCAAGACCAAATCCGCGCCGCTCATCACAGCCGCTTTCGCCCGCGCTTGCCGCCGCACAACGGCAAAGTCGCCGCGCTGGACGAAATCGCCGCTCATGCAACAGATAACGGCGGTGTCGTCGCCTAACTCGCGTCGGATGACCTCCACCAGTCGGAGATGTCCCCGGTGGAGCGGATTGTACTCCGTAATGATACCCGCCACGCGCAAAGATTTCACCTCTTTTCGGTTACGAAAAAATGACAGTTTGGTAAAAAAGCGTCGGAACGCCGGGAAACCCCGCCCGATTCGCGCCGGATTCCCCGATTCCGCCGCCGGGACAATCGCGCTTGAAACGCGCCGGAAGTTGTGGTACAATGAAATTGCGATAAATTCACGGCTATTCCCTCTGGTCTCGCGGATAAACGACAGGAGGCGACGTTTATGAAAAAAGTATCAATTTTCCACATTTTCCATAACTGGAACGGTTGCACGTGCCGTGTCTGCGGGAAAACGCGGGACGAAGGACATGACTGGAACGGTTGCAAGTGTCTCATTTGCGGGAAAGTGCGGGGCACAGGGCACGACTGGGACGGCAAAACATGCCTTAGCAAATGTCGTATCTGCGGAAATAAACGGGGAATCTGGTTTATCAATGAGGGACATGACTGGAACGGTTGTAAGTGCCGCATTTGCGGACAAGTGCGGGACGCATGGCACAACTGGGAATTTTTAGATGAAAACGTATGGGAGGAGATACTAGGGCAAAGCGTAGACGATTATAGTATGGGGAAGGCTATCCATCGCTCTGTTCGTTACCGTTGCAGAATATGCGGTAAGGAGAAAGAGGAGACGGAAACCGACTGGGAATGCTGACGCGGCGCGGAAAATCACGGCAAGAGGCCGTAAGATTCCTTCAAGTTCAGGACACGCAACACGCTTTCGTCAAGCCGAGCTTCCGTCAGGCGTCCGTCCTCCGTCGCGGAAATGACCGCCTGCGCCGCCGCGCTGAGGTTGTCCGGCGCGAGCAATATATCAACGCCCGCCTCTAACGCCAGTAACGCCACCTCCCCCGCGCCGTAATGCTTCGTGACGGCGTCCATTTGCAGGCTGTCCGTGATAATCACGCCGGCAAACTCAAGTTCGTTGCGCAACATATCCGTTACGATAACATGGGAAACGGTAGCGGGTTGCGGGTCAATTTCGCCGACAATCAAGTGACCGACCATTACAGCGTCGGCTCCGGCGGCGATACCCGCCCGGAACGGTTTCAGCTCCGCCGTCTCCAACTGTTTCCAAGTCCGGTAGACACGCGCAAGCCCGTTGTGACTGTCCTCGTAGGTATCGCCGTGACCGGGAAAGTGTTTGAGCGTACAGGCCACGCCGCCTTCATGGAAGCCCTCGACCGCCGCCCGTACCAGTTCCGCCGCCTCCGCGTAGTCAGTACTGTAGGCGCGGTTTCCGATTACCTTGTTGTCCGGGTTCGACCACACATCCGCCACGGGCGCGAAGTCCATATTGAAGCCGCAGGAAGTCAGGCCCCCGGCTATCGTGACGGCGTTTTGTTTGGCGGTATCGGCGCCCTTGTCGCGGTAGGACAGCATAGGCCCCACGTAAGGCGTACCCACCGCGCCCATGAGACGGTTGACGCGTCCGCCCTCCTCGTCGCAGGTTGTCAGCAGGGGAATTTTGCTGTAACTTTGCATAGCGTTGAGCAAGGTTAGAAGCTGTTCGCGGCTCTTCATATTGCCCCGGTCGAACAGTACGCCGCCCACCGGATAACGTTGCAGGCCGTCGCGCAGGGCGTCCCCGGCGGCGGTTACGGACGACGTTTGCCCCGTCAACTGCTCCGGAAAGACGATGAACAGTTGCAACGCCTTTTCGCGTAAGGACATCTCCGACAGCAGTTTTTCGGCCTTGGAGACGGGCGCGGGTTCGGGTTCGATAACAGGCGCGGGTTCCGTTCCGACATTCGCCGCCTGTTCCGGCGTAACGCCTGACGCGCTTTCCGGTTCGATATTCGCCGTGTCCGCGTCAACGGTTTCCGCTTGCGCCGCGTCCGCGTCAACGTCCGACGCTTGCGCCGCCGCAAGTTCCTGTAATTCCTGAACGGTCAACACGCCTTCGGCGTCAGGCGGGAACGCTTGCGCCGCGTTGTACGTCTCCGCGGTTCCCAAGCCCGACAGCGCCATCAGTAAGACCGCCAGACAGACCAGCGCCGCGATACGGTACGATTTATTCCCGGCGTTCCGTCTGACCTCCGTCAGCGCCGCCGTTACGCGGACTTTCGACAACAGTTCCGATACGCGGAAACGATTCCGCACGGGCTTGTTTTCGTCCGGCATACGCAATCCCTCCCTTCATTTCCGCGCATTATATCACGGAAATACGGATACGTCCAGTATAAATTGCATAAGAAACAAGCGTCAAGCCTTGTCAAAGATTTCTCCCCCGCGCTTGAAAACTTTCTTGACGCGCACAAAAAGCTATGCTACAATTCAATACATAAAAGCGTCAGCGGACAGTAACGCGCTGACGCTTTTCCGAAAGGAGTTGGAAACCATGGAACAGATTCCCTATAAAATTTATTTGGCCGAGGACGAACTTCCCCAAGCATGGTACAATATGCGCGCCGATATGAAAATCAAGCCCGCGCCGTTGCTCAATCCGGGTACGGGTCGGCCCATGACCGCCGCCGAACTGGACGGCGTTTTCTGTGAGGAACTGGTCAAGCAGGAACTCAACGAGACCGACGCATGGATTCCCATCCCGCAGGAAATCCGCGATTTTTATAAGATGTACCGTCCCTCCCCGCTGGTACGCGCCTACTGTCTGGAAGAGAAGCTCGGGACGCCCGCGAAAATCTATTACAAGTTCGAGGGCAACAACACGAGCGGCAGTCACAAGCTCAATTCGGCGATTGCGCAGGCGTACTACGCGAAAAAGCAGGGCCTGACGGGCGTCACGACGGAGACGGGCGCGGGTCAGTGGGGCACCGCGCTGTCTATGGCCTGTTCCTATTTCGGGCTGGACTGCAAGGTGTATATGGTCAAGGTCTCCTATGAGCAGAAGCCGTTCCGCCGTGAGGTTATGCGCGTTTACGGCGCGTCGGTGACGCCGTCGCCGTCGGACACGACCGAAGTCGGCAGAAAGATTCTCGCCGAACATCCCGGTACGGGCGGCTCATTGGGTTGCGCCATCTCGGAGGCCGTCGAAGTCGCCACCAAGAACCCCGGCTACCGTTACGTTCTCGGAAGCGTGCTCAATCAGGTACTGCTCCATCAGTCCGTGATTGGCCTTGAGACCAAAGCAGCCCTTGACAAGTACGGCGTAAAGCCTGATATTATTATCGGCTGCGCGGGCGGCGGCTCGAACCTTGGCGGATTAATCGCGCCGTTCATGGGCGAAAAGTTACGCGGCGAGGCCGATTATCAGATTATCGCCGTAGAACCCGCGTCTTGTCCCAGCTTTACCCGCGGCAAGTTCGCTTACGACTTCTGCGACACGGGCATGATTTGCCCCTTGGCGAAAATGTACACGTTGGGCAGTAGCTTTATCCCGTCGCCGAACCACGCCGGAGGCTTGCGCTTCCACGGCATGAGTTCCACGCTGTCCCAGCTCTACCACGACGGTTATATGAGCGCGGTATCCGTGGAGCAGACGCAGGTGTTTGAGGCGGCGGAACAGTTCGCCCGGGTCGAGGGCATTCTTCCGGCCCCGGAGAGTTCCCACGCCATCCGCGTGGCCATTGACGAGGCCTTGAAATGTAAGGAGACCGGAGAGGCGAAAACGATTGTGTTCGGCCTGACCGGTACGGGCTATTTTGACATGGTGGCCTATGAGAAATTCCATGACGGTAAGATGACCGACTACATCCCCACGGATGAGGAATTACAGGCCGGGTTTGACCGTCTCCCGAAGGTGGAATAACAGCGCGTTGCGCGAAAATAAAACGTTCCCGCCGTGCGCAATGCGTGGCGGGAAAAATTTTTGTGAAATTTTGTCGAAAGGTATTGCAAAAGGAAAATCTTTCTGGTAAACTGTCCGCAGGAAACACAGGGACGACAAGCGGCGACCGCAAAGCGCTGGCACGCAATGCGGTCTTATGTCGGAGTGCAAGCCCACTCAACACAGCGGACGAAAGTCCGCGCCGCAGGCTTATTATACCCTTTTTCCGTTTTCTTACAATCGCGGCAGGGGTTGTTATAGGCTTTTGCGGGAAACGCTTTGAAGTTTTTCAGGGCGGCGTTGGGTTATGCGCTCAACGCCGCCCCTCGTGTTTCTGACAGCGGCTGTCCGGGGGGATGGCGTACTGTCCCCCATTGGACGCCCTGTCAGAACGGAACGCCGATATAGAAAAGAGGTGAAGTCAGGCAAAATAGACCTACAGAAATACGGTTTGAAAAGAGGCTTGCAATATGAAACGATTGACAAAGCGAGGAATCCTGTTTTTGCTTACGCTTGCGGTTCTCGTCGTGTGCGTCGGTTGCAAAGAAACGCCTACGCCGACGCCTAATCCTGCCCCGCCCGCGCCTGTTGTTTCCGACGAAGCGGACGCGCAAACGACGACGGATGATAACGGCGAATCTGAAGTGGAAACGCCGCCGCCCGTCACTCCCGAAGTTGACGCGCAAACCCTGTTTAATCAGGGAAGTAACGCTTTCAACGCTGGAGACTATGACAACGCGGTGTTCTACTGGGAACAGGCCGCCGCGCAGGGAGACTTGGGAGCGTTAACTAATTTAGCTAACCTCTATTCTGATGAAAGCAAGGGACATCTGAACTACACGAAAGCGCGGGAGTATTTTGAACAACTTGCTAATACGGGCGACGGATATGCCTTATACCAGTTGGGCCATATCTATTTGAACGCTCGCGGCGTTCCGCGCAACCCTGAAAAAGCGAAAGAGTATCTGGAACAGGCCGCCGCAAGTGACCATGATTGGGCCGCAGCTCAAGCGCTCGGTACATTGGGTCAGATGTATGAACAAGGTATCGGCGTTCCGCAGGATTACGCAAAAGCTCTGGAATACTACCAGAAGGCCGATGAAACGGGCTATTCTGAGGGAGCCGCCGCGAAAATAGCGGAACTTCAAGCGAAACTCAACGGCTGATTTCCTTAATAAGCCATTCGGCGTCTGTCCGCCGACGCGTCGCCCTTCCCCGTAGTATCGCGGGGGAGGGCTTTTTACGCTTTGCGTCTTGTAATCCGCGCACAGATTTGTTATAATGTGACCGTAAGCAATCGTCACGTATCCGTAAACGAAAGGAGAGAGTTCTTATGTGGGCGGAAAACGCGGTATTTTATCAAATCATGCCCATCGGGTTATGCCACGCGCCGAGGAAGAATCCGCTGCCCCCGGACGCCAACCCCGACGCGCAAACCGTCAATCGTATCG
>JAFSOM010000607.1 GCA_017447005.1 Oscillibacter sp. | reverse complement strand
TGTTTCGCTTCGTTCGCGTTCATCCGTACCACTCCTTATATAATAGTCCCGATAAGTATCGACACTTAGCGATACTTATCGGGATTCATTATCGCATATTCTACGCCTTTGCGCTACACGCCCCTACAGACAACGCTTACCGTCCCGCGCCTTTTGTCTCACAGCGGCGAATACGTAAAAATTGGTTGCAAAACTCGACGCGATTTCTTATAATGACGGTTGGAAGAATTTTTCTCCGGCATTCCGGATTCTGTGGGGGGAGTGAGACGCGCATGGCGCAGGCGCGCAAGATAAAAATGCAGACCGACTACAAAGGGCTGATTCATATTCTGGCGGACAGGCTCTACACGACCTCCGACGTGTTTGTCCGGGAACTGATTCAGAACGCCTCTGACGGCGTCGTCCGGCGTCAGGCCAAGGAGGGAGACGGATACCAAGGCGAAATCCATATCCATACGGACGCGGAAAGCAAAACCGTCTCCTTCACCGACGATGGAATCGGCATGGACGAGACGGACATTCTCAACGACCTTTCTAAAATCGGCGCCTCCGGCACGGGCGAACAGCGGGAACAGTTGGAAGAGCGCTTTTCCCGAAAGCTGATAGGACAGTTTGGCATTGGCTTACTGTCCGCGTTCCGGGTGGCCTATCGGGTGGAGGTACGCACGAAGAAGGCGGAGAGCGGCGAGGCGTATCTGTGGGCCAACACAGGCGACATTGATTGTGAACTGGTTCGGGGTATCGAGTGGGGCAGGATTGGCTCTACTGTTACCGTCTTTCTGCGGCCCGAGTACGAGTATATGCTGGACGCGGGGAAACTGGAAGAAATTGTCGTCCGTTACTGCGACCTCCTCCCGGTTCCCATCTATATCAACGACTACGGCCCGGTGAACTACCGTTTCCCGCCGTGGGAACAGGAACGCAGTCCCCTGTGGCGACAGGAATACAGGGATTTTGTCTCCCACCGCTACCACGAGATAACGCTGGACGTATTCCCCCTCCGTATCGACACGAAAGCGGCGAACGGCGCGCCCTGTCAGGCCGGGGGATTGTTGTACATCCCGGATGAGAATCTGGACTCCCAAGCCTCCGGCGCGGTGGACGTGTTTGTACGTCGAATGCTGGTGAAGGAACGGGATACAGGCCTTTTGCCGAACTGGGCGCGCTTTTTCCGTGGCGCGCTGGACTGTCCCGGACTGCGCCCCAACGCCGGACGGGACAACATCGACCAAGAGGACCCGGTTTACCGCGCTCTGAAACAGGCGCTTGCGGTCAAGATAATGGAGCGGCTTTATAAGCTGGCGGAACAGCCCGACGGATTCGCGGCGGTCAGCCGGAAGCACGGCGTATTTATTAAGAGTATCGCCGCGCAGTATCCCGAGTTTTTCCAACGGGCGGCGCCTCTGCTTTCTTTCCGTACCAACGCGGAGGGCGGCGCGTCCACCCTGCGGGAGTACCTGACGCGAAGCAAAACCCCGGGAAAAAAGACGCCCATCCGCTACTTTACCGCCAAGGACGCCGACGCCGTCTTTGAGCGGGCGAATCAAAAGGGCCTGCGCGTCATCGACGCCGGGGGACGGTTCGACGAGGAACTGTTGAAGCGTTACGCGGAGGAGCATTCGTCGGAAGTGGTTCTGGAGAAGCTGGACGGACAGGGACAGGACATCTTATTCCAACCCGTGCCCGAGCGCGACCGCTCCCGTTTCCTGACGCTGGAACGGGCATTGCAAACTAATCTGGCGACTTACGGCGTCACGGAAGTGCGCACCCGCGTTTTCGCGCCCCGGGAGCTTCCCGCGACGCTGACGGATACGGAGGAGACGGAACGCGATTTGGAACGGCGGCTGGAATCCCCCGCCATACGGGAGAAGTTCGGCGGCGTGTTCGACGACTTGACGGACAGGAAACCCCGCAAACGGAAGGGTCAGCGTCTGACGCTCAACGCCAAAAACCCCCTGATTCGACTGCTGGCGGAGAAGGGAACGAGCGTTCCGCCCGCCGACTGGGGAAAGTTGCTCTATGACCTGTACGCGTCCGCCCTGCTTCATGTCCGGCGGCTGGACGAAAAGAGCGCGGAGGGCGTACATGAGGGCTTTTCCGCGCTGATGGAACGGGCGCTGGAACTGCTGGACGAAAACGCCGTCCTGCAAAACAGGCTGAATCAGAAAAGCGACGAACTTGTCAAGGTTCAAACCCGTTTGCGCAAGGGAAACGCGCCGGAACACATCCGCCTGTTCCTGATTATCAAGTACAACGACGCGGGCTATGACCGGGTACGCGACGCCCTGCGGCTCGTGTTTGAACAGGCGCCTTTCTGGTTCGAGGTTCGGGTTGCCGGGGAGTTTTTCGATACGCAGAAACTGGTGGAGAATGTGCGGACGCAGATGGATTCCGCCCACGGCTTTCTGGCGGAAATCAGCGAACAGTTCCCTAACGTGATGATGGAGGCGGGCGCGGTACTGGTCAGCGGGGACGAGCGGCCCCTGTTCGCCTTCCGTGACGAGGGTTCGCCTGCGCCGCCCGTGGATTTCGGCGACCATTTAACCTATCAGTACGGAAGCCGGGAGCAAAGCGCCGAAGAGATTGCGAAACGCATTTACGGACAGGTTGTGAAGGACGGAGATATTACCGACGGGAAACTGTCGGAACTGTGCGCGGCGCGGAAGAAGAAATACCTCTCCCGGACGCTGTTGGAACATCTGCAATACGTCAAGCTGGCGGACAAGGCAAGCGGGCATGACTATATTGAAACGATTCTCCGCAAGTATCAAACGGTAGAGGATTTTCTGACGGTTTCCAAAGACGAGCTTGCCGCGTTGTGCAAGGCGCCCGATTACGTATTCGATACGGCGCAGAAGGAAGTGGACGCGCAGGTCAAGGCGTGGGCGCAGCGGACGGAGGGCGAATATGACGGATAATCAAAAAGACACCCATACGGAAGAGGAACGGACGCTAAACGATATTCAGGCGGAGCTTGAAGCGAAATTCGACGAACTGTTCGGAACCTTAAACGAACCGGAAGGCGAGGACGGGGACGACTTTGACTTTGGCAGTCTGGACGACCTGTTCGCGGATATTGAGGACGAACCGGAGGACGAGGACGCCGCCCGCCGGAGACGCATTGATGAACTGAATAACGAAGGATATGACTTTTACACACGGGCGGACTATCATAACGCCATAGACCGATTTCAGCAGGCGGCGGAACTTGCGGAAGAACTGGGTGACCTTGACCGGCAGTGTGAGAGCCTGTACTGGGAGGGTTACTGCTGGTGCTTCTTAGGTAAATTGAAGGTTGCACTTGACAGGCTTCTGCAAGCGGAGGAACTGGGCGGCGGTGACAGCGGCGTACGGTTTTGGATTCTGCAACATATGTTCGAAATTGCTTCTTCTCTCCCGCTTGCAAGGGAAAAACAGGCCAATCTGCTGAAAAAGCTGGAACCCTATAAAGGCGTCAGACAGATTGGCGATTCAAAGAGTACAGTATTGAACTGTGAGAGGCAGTTTTTTCTGGACTGCGGCGACAAACGCGGCGCGCTTTACCGAGCGCAGGAGGCTTTTGACAACCGGGTTGACAAGTACCCCCGCTATAATGATAAAGTTTACTATAGAGCTTTAGCCAACGCATACAGGAAAAACAACAGGCTTCCGGAGGCATGGCGAACCCTGTATGACTGGCGGGCAAACGGGTCTACAAGATTTGCGAATACAAAATCATGCCAATTCCGAACCGAAGCGCAACTTCTTTATACGGAGGGACGGCTGGACGAGGCGTGGGAGGCCATTCTGACCTGTCAAATAGAGGAAAAGTTGCTGGGCATTTATGGACAGAGTATAGCGACCTTGCGCTGTATAGTTCGTATCGGCGCGGACGCCGGGAAGCTGGACGAAACGCGCTCCGTACTCCCTCTCCTGTACCGTTTCCGCGATTCGGATTCGCTGTACAACCAGTACGACTGCCATTATTGCCACGCGTGGTATTACGCGGCGCTGGCGTCGTACCTTCTGACGGGCGCGGGCGGGGAGCGTTACGGCGCGGCGGCGGAGGCGCGTAAACACGCGGAACGCTGGTTCCGTCGGGCGGAGGACATCGGGCGCGAACTCGACGAGTTGATGGAAACGGACGTGAAGCGTAAGGAACTGAAAGAATTGCGGGACAAACTGGGATAACGCCGGACGGCGTCGCCTATGCAATTGGCGTCTCCGCGACTTTTCCCGTTTCGCCCGCCGCGTCGCCGGACGATTACCGGAAGCCGTGCAAAATCGCGGTTTCCGGTAACTTTTGTATTCTTGCGCCTGACGCCGGACTTTTTGAAACATTTGTTTGCGTTCAGGCGCGGACTGTGCTATAATAGACCCGCACGGAGAAACCGGTTATGACGATTGGGAGGCTTGTTATGAAACTGACCCCTATGCAGCGGAAAGTGTACGATTATCTCCGGGACTATCAGCGGGCGCACGGTTTTATACCGGCGGTACGGGACATATGCGCGGCGATGAACCTGAAATCGTCCTCGACGGCCCATTTCCATTTGAAGAACTTGGAAAAGGCGGGTCTGATTGCGATTGAGGCGGGGAAGAGCCGCGCCATTACGCTATTAGAGATTCCGGACTGTCTGAAAGCGGAACTGGACGACGAATGGACGGACGCGGACGCCTCCCGGACGGCGGCGCGGGAGTACGGCAATCGGACGAACCCGCGGGAGTACGGCGGACGGACGGCGGCCCGGGACTACGGCGCCCGGACGGAGACGCAGGAGAGCGGCGCCCGGATTCCAATATTAGGCGCGGTAGCGGCGGGCAGTCCGATACTGGCTCAGGAGCGCGTGGAGGGCTATTTGACGCTGGACATCCCCAAGCGCGGCGGCGCGTATTTCGCCCTACGGGTACGCGGGGAGTCGATGTTAAACGCGGGGATATTCCCGGGCGACTACGTGATAGTGCGTCAACAGCCGGAGGCGAATCAGGGAGAAATTGTAGTGGCGCTGATTGGCGACGAGGCCACGGTCAAGCGGTATTCGTTGCGGAGCGGCCACGTATGGCTTTTGCCGGAGAACGACGCCTACTCCCCGATTGACGGCGCGAACGCGCAGGTGTTAGGGATTGTGACGGCGGTCTGGCGGACTTACGAGCGCGTGTAACGAACGCGCAGTTGTTGGCATTGTGGCGGGGCGGTCTGGCGGACTTATGAGCGCATGTAAAGGCCTTTTGTCACGGCGCGGCGCAACCTCTTAAGGATTTAACGATTACGCTGTCAAGTTTGGCCTTCCCCCGGTAACGGGGGAAGGTGGCGCGCAGCGCCGGATGAGGGCAAGCTTTATCCGTCTTACGGGGAAAGGTAGCGCGTCAGACGGGAATATAACCCCCCTAAATCCCCCCTTTCAGGGGGGACTTTCCGAAATGTGCGGAGTAATTTTTTTGATTTTACGTTTCAAATTTCGTTCCCCGCCCCTGAAAGGGGAGGGGGACAGGGGGAGGGGTTCTGTGAACGCCGCATAAAAAGCGAAACGCGATTCGCCGAAGCGAACCGCGTTTTGTGTTGGCATTACCTGTTTTCCCGGGCCGTCGCCAGCCAAGTATCGTGGGCGGGAATGAGCTTAACTACCGTGTTCGGAATGGGAACGGGTGGACCCTCACCC
>JAFSOM010000606.1 GCA_017447005.1 Oscillibacter sp. | reverse complement strand
CTCACGGAGGACTGGGACAAGGCCCGCGTGATTCAGGAAACCATGTCGCGCTTAGGAATTGGCGAGGCCGAAAAGCGCGTGACGGTGATGGTAGGCGACCGCAAATATGACGTGGAAGGCGCGACGCGTTGCGGGCTGGACTGTATCGGCGCGGAGTTTTTCGGCTACGCGGAGCCGGGAGAACTGGAAGCCGCCGGAGCCGCAATTGTTGTGCAAACTGTGCCGCAACTGGAAGCCGCGATTCTGGGGGAATCCATATGACGACAGCGGAAGAAAAGCGTATCCTGCGAAAGAAACTCCGTGCGCTGGAACAGTCGTTGCCCGTCGACTACCGGGAACGTTCGGCGCGGGCGATTGTCGCGGCGTTACTGTCCATGGAAGCGTATCAAAAAGCGGAATGCGTGTGCTGTTTCGTAGGGATGGGGCCGGAAATTGACACGTATCCGCTCTTGCGCGACGCGCTTTCCCTCGGAAAAAGATTGTGCGTACCGCTCTGTATGGGGCGCGGCGTCATGGATATGCGCCTTGTGGCGTCTCTTGGCGACCTCTCCCCCGGCATGATGGGCATACCCGAGCCGTCGGCGGACGCGCCGATAGTCGCGCCGTCGGAGATTGGCCTGTTGGTTACGCCCTGTTTAGCCGCTGACCGTCGCGGGCGACGCTTGGGGCGTGGCGGCGGCTATTACGACCGTTTCCTGACGCAATACCAAGGCGCGGCTGTCCTCTTATGTCGGGAACGGCTGTTACAGGACAGCGTTCCCGCGGACGCGCACGACATCCCCGTAACGCCCGTTCTGTCGGAACGCGGTTTCTACGCCGTGTGAAACAAACGCTTTCCGCTGTCGCCTTCCGCGCCGCCTTTCGCGTTTAAAACTGTCGCTTTGTTCGCCGCTTCCCGCGCCTGTAACCGTCGCCTTCCGTGACGCTTCCCGCGCCTGTAACTGTCACCTCTCGCGGCGCTTCCCCATAGGATGAGACCGGGAGGCGTATTGCGCATGAAAAAAACATTTGGCGTTGTGGGAGGCGATGAGCGGGCCGCCGAACTGGTTCGCTTGCTTCGGCGCGACGGATACACGGTGTACGCTTACGGAATGAGCCTGCCGGACGAGGAAAAGAACGGCGTGACGCCGGAAAATACGGAGAACGGCGTAACGCTGGAAACGGCCCTCAACGCGGACGCGGTGATTTTGCCCGTACCGCTTTGCAAACCCGACGGAATCTTAAACTGTCCGGGCGCGGAACTGTCCGTATCGGAAATTCTGCCCCGCTTCCGGCAAAGTCAGACGATACTCGCCGGACTGATTCCCACGGAAATTGCGCGTCAGGCCGAACAAGCGGGTCTTTCGCTCATTGACTACATGAACTACGAACCCATGGCGATAGCCAACGCCGCCGCCACCGCCGACGCCGCGCTATGCGTGATGTTACGGGAAACCCGCGAACCCTTGACGCGGAAACGCTGTCTGGTCTTGGGATTCGGGCGGATTGGAAAATTGATGTGTCAGCGTCTGCGGGGCGTCGGGGCGGACGTGGCGGCGGCGGCGCGGAATCCCGACGACCGCGCATGGATACGCGCCTTGGGCCTTCCGGCGTTGGACGCGTCGCAACTCGCGGGCCGTCTCCGTGACTTTCAAATGGTCTGCAATACGATTCCGGCGCCGGTACTGGACGCGGACGCCCTGCGCGAACTTCCGCCGGATTGCTTCTTATTGGACTTGGCCTCAAAGCCGGGTATCGACAGCGAAGCCGCGTCCCGACTGGGCCTTCCGCTCGTATGGGCGCGGGGTCTGCCGGGGCGTATCGTCCCACGCGGCGCGGCGGCGATTCTCCGCGATACGGCGCTTCATTTTCTCAAAGAATGAGGTGATTCCTGTATGAGACAGGAACGAATTGGATTCGCGCTTTGCGGTTCCTTCTGTACGCATGAGAACGTTTTGCGGGCCTTGGAGACGCTCACGGAAATTTACGAAACCGTGATTCCGATTGTCTCGGAAATTACAGCGTCCTCGGATACGCGTTTCGGCGCGGCGGAAACCCTGCTGACGCGTATCCGGGAGTTGACCGGACGCGACCCCATCCGGACAATACCGGACGCGGAACCCATCGGGCCGAAAAAACTGCTGGACGCGCTCGTTATCGCGCCCGCGACCGGAAACACCATCGCAAAACTCGCCCATGGCATTACGGATAGCGCCGTGACCATGGCCGCGAAAGCCCATTTGCGCAATGACAGGCCCGTTATCGTCGCGGTATCGAGTAACGACGGACTCTCCGCCGGGGCGAAAAACATTGGGGAACTCTTAAACCGGAAAAATTATTATTTCGTCCCGTTCGGACAGGATAACGCCAGCGCGAAGCCCACATCCCTAGTCGCGGACTTCACGCGCCTGCCCGAAACCCTTGACGCCGCCTTACGCGGAAGACAGATTCAGCCGCTCCTTTTGGCCTGAGCGCTTGCGGACGAAAAAAGATTTTTGGCGAAAATTTCCGTTTGCTCTTGCAACGCTTGCGAACATGGGCTATAATGTCAGATGTCGCTCACAGAGACGGACAAAGCCCCGCGACGGCTTTGCCGGGAAACGGAGGAGAATTACGGATGAAAAGGAACTCTCAAGAAGCGAATCCCCATAAGGGACACCGTGAAAACGTGCGCCGCCGTTTTATGACCGGCGGTCTGGAAGTGTTCGCTCCTCATGAGATTCTGGAACTCATTCTCTTTTTCGCTATCCCGCAGAAGGACACCAATCCGCTCGCGCACAGGCTGATAGATACCTTTGGCAGTTTGCCCCGCGTCCTGTCGGCGTCCGTCGAGGAACTCAAAGCGGTGGAGGGCGTCGGCGAACGGGTCGCGGTTCTGTTGACGCTGGTGTTTCAGGTCGGACGCTGGACGCGTCTTCGCCGGATAGAGGAGAGCGTGAGCGATTTCCGCTCTCCGGAAGTCCTCGGGGCGTATTTCCGGGAGATTTTCGCCGGACAGGAAAAAGAGGCCGTTTATGAAATGTGCCTCAATGCGCGGGGCAATATCATCGTCTGTCCGCGAATGTCCAACGGAAACGTACTCTCCGTGTCGCTGGATGTCCGCGCCATGGTGGAAAAAGCCATTTTGAGCAACTGCGCTAGCGTCGTTATCGCCCATAACCACCCGGGCGGGGACTCTCATCCGTCCCGCGAGGATTACGACGCGACCAGACTCATCAAAGCCGCGTTTTCGGATGTGAATATCCGTCTGCTTGACCATATCATCGTGGGCGAGGACGATTTCGTGTCGCTACGGGAAATTGGCTTTCTCGATTAGCGCGGCGGACGAACCCGAACAAAGGAAGGAAACCCCATGGAAACGGAAAAACTCTATTACGCCGACGCCTTCTTAACGGAATTTGACGCGACGGTTCTGGAATGCGAACCGCATAAGGGCGCGTATCTTGTCACGCTGAACCGCACCGCGTTTTACCCGGAGGGCGGCGGTCAGCCCGCCGATACCGGTATCTTGGGCGGCGCGAACGTCCTTGACGTACACGAGCGCGGCGGCGCGATTGTCCATACGTGCGACGCCCCCTTGAACGTTGGCGAAAGCGTCCGCGGGCAAATCGACTGGGCGCGGCGGTTCGACCATATGCAGCAGCATTCCGGTGAGCATATCATTTCCGGCATTCTGTGCGAAATGTTCGAGTGCGACAATGTCGGCTTTCATCTGGGCGCGGATACCGTCACGATTGACTATAACGCCGTGATTCCGTGGGAAGCGGCGCTGGAAGCCGAAGCGCGGGCCAACGCGGTTATCTGGGAGGACCGGGAAGCGGAAATTACATGGCCCTCGCCAGAGGAACTGGAAACCATGTCGTACCGGAGCAAAAAGGCCCTGTCGGGCGACGTGCGCATTGTGACGTTTCCGGAAGCCGACCGTTGCGCCTGTTGCGGCACGCACGTCAGACGCGCCGGACAGGTGGGGCTTGTCAAGGTGATTTCCTGTCAGAAGTTCCGGGAAGGCGTGCGGATTGAGATTCTCTGCGGGAAACGGGCCGTCGATTATCTTTCCGCCGTGTTTGAACAGGATAAGGCCGTAGGGCAGAGGCTGTCCGTAAAGCCGACGGAGACTCTTTCGGCGGTGGAACGTCTGGAAGCGGAATTGTCCGCCGTAAAGGAGCAGTCCGCCGCGCTGGAAACGGAACTTTTTGAGGCCATCGCCCGGGAACGCGCCGGACAGGGCGACGTTCTGTTATTCCGCGCCCCGCAACGCCCGGACAGCGTGCGGCGTCTGGCGGATATGGTGGCGCGTGAGTGCGGCGGCCTCGCGGCGGCGTTCGCCGGGGAGGACGGCGCCGGGTATGTCTACGCGCTTGTCCGCGCCGACGGAAACGCAATCGCCGTCAAGGACATGAACGCCGCCCTGCGCGGACGCGGCGGAGGACGCGGCGGTTTCGCGCAAGGGAGCGTACAGGCGTCACGCGCTGACATTGAAGCGTTTTTCCGGGAACATCCCAGCCTTGCGTGACCGCGCTTGTGATAATGAAAAGGCGTCGGCATTCCCAAGCCGACGCTTTTTTTGTCATCCGTCGCTATACGTCCACGCGAAACAGCCCGTGACAATTGCAATACGCGTACAGGGTCTTGACGCGGTTGATTTTGAACCGCCCTTCCGCGTTTCCTTCCGGGTATAGTTTCAGGAACTGTACGCCGTTGTCCGACGCCGCGCACAGAAACGAAAGATAATGCTCCTTCGTCATCGGGTGGCGGACGGAAACAAAATATTCGTCCTCCGAAATTTCTACGCGCATTTCATGGCCTTTGTCCGGCGGTTCGGCTTCCAGCGGCGGCAACAGGATTCCGCAACAACTCACCGCCGCTTCCCCAGTCGCCCAAATCGCATTGCCGCACACCGGGCAGACATAGAGCTTTCCCTTTAACAGATTGGCGGCTTTGTTCCGGTTCTGGACGCAATTCCCGGAAAGCAACTCCATAACGGAAACGTCCAGCGCCCGCGCCAGCGGTTCAAGCAGACTGATGTCGGGAAATCCCTTGCCCGTCTCCCACTTGCTGACCGCTTTGCCGCTGACATGAACCTTTTCCGCTAATTCCTCCTGCGTCATGCCTTTGCGCTCACGAAGTCCGCGTATCGTCGCCCCGGTTACGTATCTATCCATGACATTCGCCTCCTTACGCCGTCAGTCTATCATACGGGCGAGCGGGAAGCAACCTGCGTATCGTAGAGCGCCCCGCGTCCGCGACGACTGAAAAAAATCTCTTGACAAGGCTTTCCGTCTCTGCTATACTGTGTACGTTGCGCGGGCATAGCTCATCTGGTAGAGCACCACCTTGCCAAGGT
>JAFSOM010000605.1 GCA_017447005.1 Oscillibacter sp. | reverse complement strand
GGAAACGTGCGCGTATTCGTCAGGGCGTTGAAACACATGGAGCGGCATTTCCGAAATGTCGTTGCAGTTGTAAAAGCTCATGAGTTCCGGGTCTTTCAGGTTCGGATACACAAGCGCCTCCGCAATCATATGGCGGGACGCCCGCGCCCGGTCAATGTCCGTCTTCCAGACGACCTCCCCGTTGGCAATCAGCGGATTGCCTTTCTTGTCGGTGGCGATGCCGTGGTCGCGGTATCCGTGGTTGATGTCCTGAATCTGCCTCTGCGTCAGAACGCGGATTTCAAACTGGATGACGTTGCCGTTTTCGTCCTTGAAGGTTTCCGGACCGGGAGCGGTCACGATTTCCTCTTCCGGTTTGCGCATGAAGTATTTCAGGCTCTTTTTGGTTTCTGCCGACATTCTGCATTCCTCCCATCATAACGGAAACGCCGTCCCCGTGAATCCGGCGCGGAGACGGCGCGTGTCTTGTCAGGTCATGGCTTTCGCGTGGAACGCGATGTTATCCTCCACCACTTCCCCGTTGCTGTCCAGACGGGTCAGCGGGAGGTCGCCGGTCAGCACGACGCCCACCAGCGTGATAATGTTCGTCCCATGCGCGGCGTAATAGTCGCTGTTGTCGTCGTTCATGACGCCCTGAATCGTGAGTTCCGGCGTCCCTCCGTCATTGAGATATTCGCGGATTTTGGTTTCCAGCCAGTTTGTGGAGCGGCGGCGGGTAATGTTCCCGGTGATGTTGTAGCCGAGCCAGCGGGCGCTGTTGGAACGCTCTCCGAGTTGCTTCCCCTGCCACACGTCCGGCGTGAACGTGATATTGCACTGAATGGAATCCACAATCTCCACGCCGTCGATGAACGCCTTTCCTTCTTTCAGGGAAATGGGGTTTTTGTTGTAGGTCATGACTGCCATAACGCTCTATGCCTCCCTTCTTTCAGCGCGTCGCAATCTGGAAGTACAGCTTCTCCGCGCTGTCCACAGGCTTCAGGCCGACATTGAAGTACGTTTCGTCCGCCTCCGACTTGCCCCGGTCAACGAGAAAGTCCTTGTCGTAGTCCACGTCCGCGATGGCTCCGGCGTCCTCGAACTGCTTCAGGATGGCGCGGCCCATGCCTTCCATGACGCCCCAGCCCACCTCGTCATTGCTGTATCTGTTCGGGGGGAAGTTCAACCGCACCATTTCCGCGAACGTGTCGAACACGCGGATGACGCGGTTCTTGCGGTAGCTCTTGTCCTTACCGTTGGAGAACGTCACGAGCGTGTTGATGTCGTACTCCACCACGACCGTCCCCGCCTCCGACACGGAGAAGAAGAGTTCCCCGTTCTTAATGGCGGCGACTGCCTGTTCGTGGCTTTTGGGGTCTACGACTTCCGTTGCGCCCTCGTAGGGTTCGTAGGTGTTGCTCTTGACGTTCCCAGCCGCCGCCGTCGCCGCCGCAACCCACGCGCAAGCCTCCGCGTGCGTCAGGGAGATGTCGCCCACTTTCACGGAGTTCGTCACGCTGATGACGCCCTCATAGTCATTGGCTGCCGTGTCCGGCATGACGACCTGAACGCCCCTGCCGATGTTCTCCCGGATGTATTTGATTTTTGTCTTTGCGGCGTTCTGGAGCGCGCTATCCGTGACGGGGAAGGCGAGCGTGTTGAATTTGATTCCTTCCAGCTTGTCGAGAAACGCCGTGACAGCGGAGTTCTCCGCCGCCGTATCCGCGCCGCCCTCCAAATTCACGCCCGCCGTCGCCGCCAGATTGCCCGTGCCGGAAAACGTGATGTAGGCGTTGTCCTGAGCAATCAAGTCCGCTACCGTTTTCAGTCCGGCATACTCGGCGACCACGTCCCCCGACAGGCTGACCGTCACGTCAAAACCGCCCGTGGGATTGGCGACGACGGAAAAGCTCAGGGCGTTTCCTCGCGTTCCTTTGTGTTTCGCGGCGGCGTTGACGGGTTGTCCCTCCGAGGCCGTAGCCCGCGCCGCCGTGCCGCCGTTGACGCGGTACGCGTATACGGTCGCCGCCTTTTTGAACGCCTCCCGGATGAGAAGCATCTGGCGGTTCGCGTCGTTGTCGTAGATGGAAAAGCCCAGTTCCGCCATGTGTCCGTCCGGAGCGGCGGCGGTCAGTTCCAGAAATTCCCCCACAGGCCCCCAGTTATGGTTTAACAGGGGAATTACCACGATGCCGCGCTCTCCAATGCCAATGCTGTCGTTTTTTGCGCTTTTGAAATTGATATAGGTGCCGGGAC
The DNA here is from genome assembly GCA_017447005.1 of Oscillibacter sp. Taxonomy (GTDB): domain Bacteria; phylum Bacillota; class Clostridia; order Oscillospirales; family Oscillospiraceae; genus Oscillibacter. The sequence continues at coordinate 2,369 of JAFSOM010000605.1, read as the reverse complement.
GGTCTTTCCCGGCCAGAGGGTTAAAAGTGCCGCCTGCCATAGGTCAATGCGCCTCCTTCTTGCTCCACGCCTCAATGCGTTCCCGCATTTCGCTGACTGTGTACTCCCCTTCCATGCCGAGCGTCGCCCCGGCAAAGGCCACGGACGAACATCCGAAAAGCTCCCGGCAATGCGCCCCAAGGCTCGCTATGGAGAATTTCGGCTCCGTGGGCGCGTCCTTTTCGAGAACGCCCTTTTCTTTCGCCATACGGTTTCCTCCTATCCCTGTTCCTGTAAATAATATCCGACCATTGCGGAACCCGCCGTCTCCGCTGGCTCCGTCTTTTCTTCTTCGCTCTTGTCATGCAGATACAAGTGGAAATTCCGCATTAACAAGCTCGTCTTATCATTGTACGGCCTCCGGCTTTTCCAACTGACATACAGTTGCGCCGTTCCAAACCCGGTTGTCTCGTCATCGACAGCTTTCAAGGACAAATCGTTCAGCCGGAGCCGCTCTCCTGTCCGTTCTCCGGCCTCATTGAGAAGCGGAACGAGGCGTCTCCCCGCCTGAATCGCCGTCAGCGCCGTCATGCCCGCTCCGTATGCCTCTCCGGTGGTTCCGGCAAAAAATTTGACGTACCACTGGTAATCCGCGCTGTAACTCAAAAAGGTGTCCGGTTCGGCTGTAACTTCCGGCATAGGGAAAAAGACGGACGGAACGGCGAACTCCTCCGGGATGTTGTGATAGTAGGGGCGAAGATTTCCAACCGCGTCCAGAATATAGCGCATAACGCTCGCCGCTTCCTGCTCCGGCGTGACCATCGCTTTCCCCTCCTTCGCGCATCAGTCCCCGAAATACCGATTCATCCACTCTTTCAGTTTCCGCTCCAAAAGTTCCGGGAATATCCTGTCAATAATGCGAAGGGCGCTCTCCCAATAGTGTGCGCCTTCCACCCAATGTTGCTTCAGAACCATTCCCTCGTTTGAAGCCGGGTCGTAGATAAATCGCTCGCCGTCCCAATGCCCCGGAACAAACCGCTTTGCGACGCCTTTCGGGTTCGTCCAATGCCCGTCGTTCACATAACCCGCGTAATTGACGCTTGTGCCGACTTCCAGCGTCAGGCCGCCCTCGGAAATCTCGAATACGTTGCTGTCCGCGCCGCGTGAAAAGCTGTTCAGGAGCAATCGGTAATCCATGACTTTCCGCCTGACAATCTCGTCCTGAAGCACACGCAGAAATTCGTTCCCGACGCCCTCCAGAAACAGTTCCATGTCTTTGCGGAATCCGCCCTTCGCCGCCTTGTCCACTGCGGAAAAGAACGCCGCCATGTCCGTTATGTCCACATCAATCCGGGACGCCATGTCATAAAGCCCCCTGTCCGTTCTTCATCTTGACGTAGACGAACATATGGTGGTTTCGGATGTTACGCGGCTGTTCCGCCGTGTACTCCAGTCCGGTGGCGCAGTCCACAATTTTGTCGTGGCGTCTGATGTCCGTTCCCGCTGGCAGAGTGAGTTTGATGTTCGCGTCCATGACATTTACGGGCGCGGTCTGCGCGACGGATACGTTTTGCGCCCGCACTCCGAAATGGCACGGGACGCCCGTTTCGTCCGCTTCCTCCGGGTACTCAAACGTCGGGGAAACGGGCAGGCCGTAGCCCGGACTGCCCTCCCCGGCGCACAGATGGTAGATGTCGCAGGTATGGTCAAGAAAGCTCTCGAAACTCATATCCCCCGCCTCACAGTCTGCGCATTCGCATGGTGATTCCGTTTCGCGGTTCCACTATCACAAATTCATCCAGCAGGGCGGCGAGGTCGAGTTCGTCCGCGCCGACCGCCTCCGCCGCCGTGTAGCTGTAATCGTCCAGCGTTTCCGATTTGATTCCCTTCGCGCTGATAACGGCGTTTCTCCCGTAGCTTTCCGCAAGCAGGAGAACCGCCGTCTTGACGGCTTCCGGCACGGCGCCGCATTTGTCGAATTTGTTGTGTGTGTAGGTCATGACGTACTGTTCCGCCCGCGCAATGTCAACGGCAAGGCGCGTGTCGGAACGCTCCCGCACCTTCGCGTTTTCGGAGTATTCCCGCACTTCCTGCGGCGTTACCCACGGTCTGGCCGCCATGCCGACGCCCCCTCTCAATCGTCCGGGACGCTTACGAAAAAGAGGTAAATGTCCGCCTCTCCCGCCGTGGCGGTTTCGGACAGCTTCACGTTCAGCGTGTCGCCCCGGTTGAGCTTCACGAACTTCTCCTTGCTGTACGTCCCCGCAGTCGTGGCGGTGGCGTCCGCGCTGGCGATGACGTTGTTCACGCCGTCGTTCGCGCCTACGGTCACGGCTCCCGCACTGAACGCGGTCTTTACGTCCACGATGGCCCGCGTGACAATGACCGTG
>JAFSOM010000604.1 GCA_017447005.1 Oscillibacter sp. | reverse complement strand
TGACGTAACCGCCCTAACGCCGCGAAATGCCGTTGCAGGTCGTTCTCCTGATGTCCCCACGGATACGCGCCCCGGTTGAACGGGTCCTCCCATCCCTCCATGCCGCATTCGTCGCCATAGTAGACCGTCGGCGAACCCGGGAAGGCGTAGAGTATCATAGCCGCAAGGCGTACCAGAATCAGGCCGCGCCGCCGCTCCTCCGGCGATAGGCGAAACTCCGCGCAGGCCTTCTTACTGTCGGGATGACGTTTCGCGCCGAGTTCCGTTAAAATGCGCGCCGTGTCATGCGTCCCTAGAAAGTTCATCGCCGAGTTGAAGGCCGCCGGGGGGTAATTCTCCCGCAACGTCTCCAGACGCTCCCGGAAGATGTCCGCGTCGCCGCCGCGCAGGTAGTCCAATACCGCGCTGCGGAACGGGTAATTCATGACGCCGTGCAATTCTTTCCCGAGGAAATACCGCCGCCGTTGCGAATAGGCGATTTTGTTGCTTGCGTCCTCCCAGACTTCCCCAATCAGCACGGCGTAGGAGGCGGTTTCGTGCATGACCTGCCGGATATGCGCAATAAAGCTGTCAGGGAGTTCGTCGGCCACGTCCAAGCGCCAGCCCGACGCCCCCGCCCGTAGCCAGTGACGGACGACCGAATCCTGATTCCATATCATGTAGTTTTGATAGCTCTGATTCTCTTCCAGCGTGTCGGGCAACGTGTGAATGCCCCACCAAGCCGTGTACTTGTCCGGCCACTCCTGAAACTTGTACCACTCATAATAGGGGCTGTCCTTGCTCTGATACGCTCCCGGCTCCGGGTAAAAGCCGTCGGCGTTGAAGTAGCGGCTTTGCGAGCCGGTATGACTGAACACGCCGTCTAAAATGACGCGCATGCCGCGACGGTTCGCCTCAATGCACATCTCCCGGAAATCGTCCTCCGTGCCGAGCATGGGGTCTATGTTCTTATAGTCCGCCGTGTTGTAACGGTGATTGGACGCCGATTCAAAGATGGGATTCAGGTAAATCGTCGACACGCCCAAATCCGCGAGGTAGTCTAATTTGGACGTAATGCCCTTGAGCGAGCCGCCGAAAAAGTCCCGGTTCCATACGCCGTCGGGCGGGTCGTATACGGGCGCGTCGTTCCAGTTCTCGTGCACCCAGCGATTCCCTATTAGGCCTTCGGGGTTCGGAATGTCCAGACGGCAAAAGCGGTCGGGGAAAATCTGATACGTGACGCCCGCGCCAAACCAGAACGGCGTGTGATTCTTTTCGTATACGGTCATCTGCCAAGGCTCCTGTTGTCCGTCGGTACGGTACCCGGTACGGTCGAGGTCACAGGAAGAGCCGTCGGCGCGGAGGAACTTGAAGTAGTACCAGACTAGTTGCGGTTCCGAGGGAGCGGGGAAACTCGCGTAAAAGCGGACGCGTTCGCCGTCCATGCCCTGCGGGTACAGTTCCGTCGCAAACTTTTCGCCCGTGTAATCGTTGGTCATCATCAGGACGCAACGGGTAAAGCCCTCCCGGGCCAGCGGTCGACATCGCAACGTGATATTTTGTCCGCACAGAACCGCGCCGAACGGGTCTTTGCAGTCCGTGCAACGGGAATCAAATACAAAAGGTTCGCTCATGGGGAAATCTCCTTCCTAGGACGGTGACGGGTACGGCTTACGGAAACCCCCGCCTGACGGGAATCCTGACAGGAATCCGGCTTGACGGGAATTTCCGGATGATAAGCGAACAGAGAGCCGTTTTTCTCCGGCCCTCTGTCTTTGCGCGTATGGGGGACCGATTTTTCCCGGCGTTGGCGCGTTCCGTGACGCTGACGTTTCGGCGCGTCAGGGAAGCAGTTGATTTTCGCCGGTAATCACGGTTGCGACAGGCTCCTT
>JAFSOM010000603.1 GCA_017447005.1 Oscillibacter sp. | reverse complement strand
TTCTATCCCAAAGGCCGCTCAGACGGGCGCGGCGATAAAAGCTGTGAACGGTAGAATAAGGCGGGAAATCATGCGGCAACTGACGCCATTTGCAACCGGAATCGACCAAATACAGGACGGCGTTTGTCAATTCCCGCTTAGTTTGACTGCGATAAGGAAATAAGCAACGAATTACCAGCAGATAGACCGTAGTGCAAAAGATTCAACAGGCATTGAGACTTTTTACGCTCATGTCTGTTGAGTTTTTTGCAAATTTGAATGTGAATTTTCCTTGACGGCTTATTTTATATGTGGTATAATGTTAATGTTGGAATTTGTCGGATTTTAGGTGTTGTGTAAGGATAAGGAGGTGAGATTTCATGGCGAATCTGGTGAAAAATATTCTGGAAATGCTTATAACCGCGAGCGAACTGCCCTCGGACTGGTCTGCATTGCCCAAAATCATTGATGCCTTTTTCTCTTTCCATGAAAATTCTCAACTTTCTGACTATATGGACATCATGCGGGAAAAGTCGCAGGCAGCCTATGATGAATATTGTCAAGACTGGGAGATTCATTCACGGGGCGATTATATCGGCATTCCCGACAAAAAGCAGGTTTTAGCTTATTGGGCGCATTGCATGGAGGAGAATATATATCCAAATAAACAAGACTTCGCCGATTTTGTACACGCCAGTGAGGAAGAATCGGAACAGATGCTTAAATTCCTGATTGGGCAATGGCTAACCGTTCCTGATTTTTCCGTATGGTTGCACGGAATTGCCAATGAATTAAAACAGAATGAAATCGCACAGATTCTGAAATTTTTGCCGCAGATGGATGGCATGATTCGGCGAATAGAGGAAAGCCTGAAAATCCTGTCTGGAAACGGTCGTGGCGGCACTCCCATACAATTTATCACTTATCAGACCGTCATGGAGGCGCAGTCCGTCTCGACGGAAACACAGAAAGAGGCCATACGGGATTACTATAAAATCAGTGACAACTACCACACTATGTTACGCGTCATCAGTGCCGAAAGAGACATTCCTCATGAGGCGGCTTGCGCGAAACTCGACGAGCTTTTACAAGAAAACAAGCCTGTTATTATCGCTGGAAATGGCGGACTTGGCAAAAGTAGTCTTATGCTCCATGAAGCGGTTCAGTGGGCACAATCTGGTAAAATTGCAGTTTGGTTACCGCTCTCCGCTAAAGATGTCATGTCGGAATCTCAGGCATTGGAATTTTATCATGTTTTGACAAGTTCTTTTCCTAACGATATGGACATCCTTCTTTGCATTGAAAATCCGTATGATGGGCGAGAGGTATTGAAAAACTTGCGAAAAGCGTGGCCCGGAAATAGACAAATCCATCTTCTCATGGCAGAACGTAGCAATCGTCTTTCCGCTTTGAGCGACCAATCAGGAAGTTCCCTGATAGGATGGTTTGACAATGCCTATGTTCTGGAATTGCTGGCTACAGAAGATGCAGACGGCGAGCAGTTCCGGGAACAAGGCTACCATTATCTGCCGTTCGCAGAGGAACCGAACAGACGTCGACGCATTCTGGACGCCTGCGTAACGGCGTTCACAAAGGACATTGAGGAAACGCGGCGAGCGCAAATTTTGAAGTCCGTTTTGCAGACCTACGACCGCCCGCACGTCAGTCTGGCGGAACTCATTTACCGGACGTTGTTTGAGTTGTCGCGGAATGTCTCCAAGCCGGAGAGCGTCGCGTTGGATTGGGATGAGTGGGAACGCTTCATTCGAGACGCGCTTCACACGAACGCGAACGCAGATATGTACGGCGTTGTTGCGGCGTTCAAACTTTTTGACACACCCTTGACGCTGTCGTTCTTCTGCCGCCTTTTCAAGAAAATCGACAAAGAGGAGATGGAAAGAGAGTTACCACAGCATATGCGCAATCAGATGGAGCCGCTTATTTACGACGAGGATAGCGAAACCTTACAACCAAAGCATGATGTAATCGCGGAATTGTTTTTCCTGTTCCATAACAGGGTGTCAATTAACCGTCTGATGAAGCGTATCATCAACGAGATGGATGGCAAGGAGACGGAAATCCTGCTTGACCAGATGGTTGATAAATCGGAGTTTTTACGCGGGAGTGCGTACCGGATTGACATTCGCTATGAAGATTACTTGAACCAAATCCAAAAGCGGATGGAATCAGGAAAGATTACACTGAGTACGGGAGGCCGCGCTAATCTCTGCACCGGAAATTTCTGGTTGCAATTAAAACAAATGCGTCAGGTAGCAAAAGGAGCTGAATCATCCGCAATAGACGCATGCCAAGAGAAAATTGAGGCCTATCTGGCAAAAAACGCGCCTACAATGGAATCTTTTGTCAGAGGAGAAGATTTCCTTGGAATCAATTTTCATGGTATGGCGAAACTTTATACAGAATGGGGAATGTGGGAACAAAATAGGGGTAACTCTGTAGAAGCAGAGCAAAAATTCAAAAGTGTCTTAACAATGGGATCGAAAGAAGAGACGCTCTTTGCTCGCACAGTTTTGGGAAAATTTCTGACAAAGCAGTATGGACGGGGCTCTGAAGCCGAAAAGGTTCTTAATGACGCATTGGAAATTGACCCTACCAATATTTATGTTCTCATAGAATTAGGAAAATTACTGACTCGTCAGCGTGGACGGATATCAGATGCAGAAGCTGTTTTCCAAAGGGCGTTAGCAAGCGATCCCCATAATATTTTTGCGCTCGTAAACTTGGCAAAACTGTTCGCTCAACAACGTGGACGAGTAGCAGATGCAGAGGATTATTTCCACAGGGCATTAAAAAATGACCCGACCAATGTCTATGCACTCACGGCGTTTGGTGAGTGGTTAAGGAAACAACATGGACAAGAAGTTCGGGCTGAATCCGTTCTCCAAGAAGCACTGAAAATCGATTCACAGAATATTCGTGTACTTAGGGAATTAGGAATATTGCTGGCCAAGCAACGCAAATGGGACAAAGCGGAGCCTTTTTTTCAAGAAGCCTTGAAAATTGCTCCGAATAATATTCAGATTTGCGTAGAATTAGCTAAATGGCTGGCAAAGCAGGATGGTCGAGAACTTGATGCGGAAGCTGCTTTCCAAAGAGCATTAAAAATCGATCAGAATCATCTTCCAGCCATCACAGGGTTAGGACGGCTGTTGTCAAATCAAGATGGGCGAGAGGCAGAGGCGGAATCTTTTTTCCAAAAGGCCTTGAAAATCGACTCAAATAGTTTACCAGCCCTCACAGGATTAGGAAGATTACTCACAAAGCAGAGTGAGCGGGAAAAAGAAGCAGAAACTTACTTATGTGAAGTTATTCGCATGGCTCCTAAATACTCTGATGCCCGCGATGCTTTAGCTCATCTGTATGAAAAACAGTCAAAATATCCCGAAGCTCTCAAGCAATACCAAGAATTATGCCGTCTATTGCCAAAAAACAGCATTGGAAATATTCACGCCAAAGAAGGGATTGAACGCTTAAAAAAGCGTATGAGCAATTCTTAACCTCAGCAAAAGAGAATTGCTAAATTTACCCTCTCCCCCATCCGTGGCATGGACGACATGTTGTGGATGAGACGGACTGACTGACAGGAAATAACTCCCGTCCCTCGTCCTTACGTCCCGCGCCCGTGGCGCGGGCGACACGCGGAGCGTGTCGCAAACCAGCGGTGGCGGAGTATCCTATGCCCGGATACCCGCCGCCGCTAGGGGCGTTTCCGGGACTGTCCAACGTGGCGGACATTTTGTCCG
>JAFSOM010000056.1 GCA_017447005.1 Oscillibacter sp. | reverse complement strand
GCCCTACGGCAGTCAGCGCACGCCCACGGCGCAATGGACGGCGACCGCCGCCGGGTGCGCGATACTGGCCCGCGACGGTCACGGCCCCCGCGTGACGCATGTTACCTGCGGAAAAATCGTGGACAAGGGCATCACGGACGCGAACAACATGGGCGCGGCGATGGCCCCTGCCGCTTACGACACCTTACGCGCCTTCTTCCGTGAGACCGCTACCGCGCCGGAGGACTACGACCGCGTCATCACGGGCGACTTGGGCGAACTCGGTCACGCGATTGTCCGCGACTTCTTCGCCCGCGACGGCGTCGACCTCGGCGACACGTTCCTTGACTGCGGCTTACTGCTCTATGACCGTCAGCGGCAGGATATGCACGCGGGCGGTTCCGGTTGCGGCTGTTCGGCCAGCGTCCTCAACGGCTATCTGCTCGACCAGTTGCGCCGGGGCGTGTGGAAACGGATTGTCTTTGCCCCTACGGGCGCGTTGCTCTCGCCGACTTCCAGCTTTCAGGGCGAATCCGTGCCGGGAATCTGTCACGCGCTCTGTCTGTGCGCGGAGGAATAATGCGTAAAGGGTTCATTGGCAAGTAAAATAAAATTTGCCCTCATCCGGCGCTGCGCGCCACCTTCCCCCGTGCCGGGGGAAGGACAGGCCCGCAACGGTTTCTGTGAAATTTCATAGGAAAACGCCGCCTGTGGGGGAAATTTTAAACGCAAACGCTTTCAATCTCACCCTTCCCCCGGCACGGGGGAAGGTGGCGCGCAGCGCCGGATGAGGGCGAAAGGCGCAACTTGCAAAAAAACCGTGTACGCATACTTGCGAATAAAAAGACGGGATTTGCTATGGACTTTCGGGAGCGTTTATGATATACTCCCGAAAGAATCTTTTTACGCCTGAAACTTTCCGGGAGGGTTGGCCTATGGCAACGGAAAAAATGTATGACTTGGCGTTCCAGTTCAAGCGCACGAAACTATGGAAACAGATACTGGAAAGCGAATTGTTCGCGGTGCGCCTCTCCGACGGGGAAATCGGCTATTGTTGCGTGATGGGGATAGGCGGGGAACATATCGCGCTGTCGCTTTACGTCGGCGCCGAGGGATTCCAAAGTTACCGCGAACTGGTCTTCCGGGAAACGGATATGTTTACCGGAGGATTCAACGCGACTGACGCGGAAATCGCGTTCCGCCAAGTCTGTCTGCAATGCTCCTTGGAGAACAAGGACGACATTGAGGACTGGCAAGCGCTGGAAGTCCGCGAGTACGCCAAAGCGCATGGAATTTCGTTGCGCGGGGGGCATTCCTTCCCGAGTTTCTCCAAACATGCGCGCTACTGTATCCCGTGGCCCATTCGGGGAGGAGAGGACGAGCGGCGGATTTGCGAGGCGTTAGAGGCGGCTGTCGCGCTGGCGAAACTGCTGGAAGGCAGAGAGAAAGCCGATTTAGGCATCGCCCCCGTCTATGAGGACACAAAAACGCTTCCGTTGTTGGTTCCCGGAATGCTTGGCTACAACGTCAGCCGCACGGACGCGCCGGGGGAATGGATTCCGTCCTACGAGCCGCCCGCCGGGATTGACCCGGAACGCGTCGCGGAAATTCGGAAACTGCGGAAAAAGGGCGTCTATGCCTGCGAACTGTTCCGCATTCCCACCATGATTGGCCCGGATTCGGGCGCGGAGGAGGCGCCGTCGTTGCCGACCTTACTGCTCTGCGTCGACACGAAATCCGGTTTCATGGTCGCCACGCGGCCCGTCACGGACTACCACGCCCGCCCGGAGACGTTGCGCGATATGTTCGTTGACACGCTCGTCAATAACAAAGAGTGTCCCCGCGCCTTGAAGGTGCGTGACGAGGAAGTCCGGACGCTGTTGGAGGATTTTTGCATGAAAGCGGGCATTCTCCTGAGCGTGGACAATGAGCTTCCGGCGCTGGACGCGGCGCGGGAACAGATTCTGGGCACGCTCTTCGGCAATATGGACGGACTTTTAGACGACGACGAGGACGACGACGGCTTTGACTTCGAGGACGACGGAGACGACGACGAACCCGACGCGGACGATATGGAAGAGGCCATTTCCGAGGCGATGGAGCAGTTGATGAACATGTCGGACGCGGAATTAAAGGCGATTCCGCCGATGGTGGCGCGTCAGGTGCTGGACATGGCCCCGTTCGGATTCGTCCCGCAAGAGTTGCAGTTGCGCTTGCGGCGGCTCTTCAAGAACCGTATCTAATTACATGGGCGTAAAAAGAGGCGGCTTTCCGTATGGGAAAACCGTCTCTTGACGTTTCGCGCTTGCGGTCGTTGGCAAGGCGTCACGTGATTGCCCCTCATCCGTCATGGCTTGCGCCGTGACACCTTCCCCCCGATGGGGGGAAGGCTTTGACGCAATCCCGCAAAGGTTTCGTAAAAAACATGAAGATGACGCTGTCAAATTTGGCCTTCCCCCGTTTACGGGGGAAGGTGGCGCGCAGCGCCGGATGAGGGCAAGTTTTCGGCGTTTGCGTCAACTGACGCCGCTTACAGGCGCGTCACGAGTTCTTCAAGGGGCTTACGGTCAAAGTGCAACCGGGCGGGGTGGGCGTTTTCGGCGGGATAGCCCAGCGACAACAGCGCGACGGGCGTCAGGCCGGACATCTCCGGGAACGCGTCCAGCAGTTTCACGGGGTCAAACATGCCGATATAGGTTGTGCCGAGGCCCAAATCGGCCGCCTGTAACATCATCTGCGTGGCGACGATGGCGGCGTCAATTTCGCCGTGGTCCTTGCCGTCGTACTCGCGTTTCCACGACACCGCGGGGTCATACGCCACGACCAGCATGACCGGCGGATGAAAATGGGAACCCGTGCACGCGTCGACCTTCGTCAGCGCCGCTTCGCTCTCCAGTACGAAAACGCGCTGGGGCTGATAGTTATGGGCGGTGGGGGCGTTCTGCGCGGCTTTGAGAATCAAATCCAGCTTTTCCGGCTCTACCGGGGCGTCGCTGTACTTGCGCAACGAGTAACGCGCTTCCGATAAGTTTTTGAAGTCCATATTGCGGCCTCCTTAATTCAAGCGTTTGAAAGACCCCTCCCCCTGTCCCCCTCCCTTTCAGGGGCGGGGGAAACGAATCTTGAATACGCTTTCAAATATGGTAAGTCCCCCCTGAAAGGGCATAGGCGTTAAGCTAAATAAAACTTGCCCCCATCCGTCACTGCGTGACACCTTCCCCCGTTCCGGGGGAAGGAAGAAATCTCATGACGTAATCTC
>JAFSOM010000602.1 GCA_017447005.1 Oscillibacter sp. | reverse complement strand
CCATGACGGGGACGCAGACGGCGGCGACACGCAGGCGCAACCGTCCAAACGGACGGGAACGGGCGGCGGTTCGCTGGCGGTCATGCTGATTGTGGCTTTGGGCGCGGGCGGCGCGGGCTACTACGTCAAAATCTACAAGCCCAAGAAAGAGTTGGAGGGCGCGGAGGACCTTGACGAACTGACGGACGCGGAGGAGCCGACCGTCAACGAGGACGGGGACGAACGGGAACAGCCCGCCGACGCCGACGAGGGGGCGTTTGACGGGCCGGACTATTCGGACTACGACGATTACAGGGACGAATACGGCGACGGGCCGGAATTCCCGGAGGAATAAGGAGGAGGATAGCGCGGGGAGGCTTTCGCGTATGGCGTCTTATAGACTGGAAACAACTTATCGCCTTATTTCAAATAGCGGTCATAATATCCGTTTGTCGCAAAGAAATACTGGTTGTCTTTCTTCTTGATAAGATTCTCCGGAATCAAAATCCAGACAAACGCAATCATTGCGAGGATAATTCCGCAAATCAGCCAGTCATGCGCCGCGATTGTTCGCCCCCGCATTCCATAGCAAAGGATTACGCCAAAAACGCCGAAACCCAAATAAGCCGTAATGGAGCCGGGGCCATAGACAGTTGTCTTGCCGTTTTTTCGATATTTGAAATAAGCCAGCGTCCCGAAAATCGTATGGACGGCAACTTCCAGAACGCAGAAGCCGACAGTTCCCATCAGTACGCCCGCGCTGACTTCGCCGCCGTTCAGGACGCAGATAAGCGTAATCGCCGCATACATGAAAGTTGCGCCGAGATTGGTAATCATGTCTGTTTTACGGCTCATTGGATAGCGGTCCGGCTGGCTCGAATGATACAGAAAAGTATTATACTGGAAGTGGAATCCGCCGGGGAACACCCATTCCTCAATCACGTGGACAGGAATCAGCGCGGCGATTGCCGCAATGACTTTCAATTCCGTTGACCAGTTCCGCCAGTTGATAAGAATCAGAGCGGTCATGAACGCGGTAATCCAACATCCGAACAGAATCCACGCCCTGTCGCACCACCAGTCAAGCCCCGTTTTCTTTTTCACAGGATAGCCCCCTTGATTATCTCTTAAACCCCGCGCCGTAGGCGGTGATTTCCGTCAGGTCGTAGCCGGGTTTTTTGCCAAGATTCCAGTAGAGCTTCGAGCGGAAGCAGAACATGAAAACGGCGACAAACCAGACGACCGCGAGGACGTAATCATACCAGACGTACATGGAGGCGTCAAAAACCCGCGTGAAGTAGTAGCATCCGATAAAGCCAAGGCCGCAAACGGCGGTGATGATTCCGGCGTTGTAGAAGGTTTTGAGCGCAACCGGGAAGAGAATCAGGTGCATGAAAACCTCCGCAAAGAGGAACATCATAGCGGATAACGTCAGGAAACGCACATCAGGCAGAAACAGGGGCAGGATGTAAAGGAGAATCAGAAAGCCCCAGTTGCCGAACATGGAGTTGAGGTTGTTGCAGTCCCACTTGCGATAATCCGTCTCGTCGCTGCCCATCATGACTTTCATGCCCATCAGGGGGAATCCGCCGGGATAGCCAAATTCCTCAAAGAAGTGCAGGAACAGGATGGTAATGGACGCCAGAAGGCATTTCTGAACCTCTGTGACGGGCATAAAGAGAGCAATCAAAGCCGTCAGACCCGCGAGATATACGGAGATGTAGTGCCAGATGTTAATCAATTTCTTCATCGTCAATCCTCCTTGAACTGCGCACTTTGCCAGATAACGCTTGCATTATAACATGGCGTCGCGTATAATAAAACAGTCATTATTGGTAAAAGTGTCTAATTATTGGAGGCGCGATATGGCACGACCGAAAAAGTCAAACAAAGAGGAAATGGCGACCGTAAAAATCGAGAACGCATTCTGGCGTCTGATGGAAACGGAAAGATACGCCGATATTACGGTTCGCAGAATCACTCAGGAATCCGGCGTCAACCGCAATTCCTTTTATTATCATTACAGGGATATTGACGATTTGGCGTATACGGCGTTCAGGAAGAATGTGGAAAATGAAGCGTCCGAAAAATTGATTCCCACATTGTTGGCAAGTTTTCAGGACGAAGGCGACGCGTCAGACATTGCGTTAGACCCGGCTATTCTGCTTCACTCAAAGCGCGTCATGCTGTGCGCCGCAAGCGATTCGACATATCTGCTCCGTCTGGTCGGCAATCTTCTCAAAGAGATTTGGTTTAACGCGTTTTCCATCAAGGAAGAATTGCTTTCCACGGATGAAAAACTGCAAGTCAACTTTATTTTTTCGGGGCTTGTAGCCACGCTCGGAAGTCAGGAAATAAGGGAATCCCCTCTTTCCATGTCAATCCTGTCCCAAACGGAAATAGGGAAAGCGGTCATCTCAACCATGAGGAACATTTCATCATTGCAAGGAAAATAAGGTTGCAAATTCCAAAGGAGGCATGATTATACGAAGTTAATTGTCAGTGAAAAGCCATCCACTGCTAAAGCGATAGCCGACGTTCTCGGCTGTGCGTCCCGGCGCGACGGCTATATGGAGGGCGACGGCTGGATTGTAAGCTGGTGCGTCGGGCATCTGGTGGAGCCTGCGCCGCCCGACGCCTACGATTCCCGCTATTCCAAGTGGAACATGGACGATTTGCCCATCATTCCCCGCGAATGGCGGTATCTAATTCTGCCCGCCACAAAGAAGCAGTACGACATCCTGACCGCGCTCATGCTGGACGAACGCGTGGATTCCGTCGTGGAGGCCACGGACGCGGGGCGCGAAGGGGAAGCCATTTTCCGTCTGGTCTACCATCAGTGCGGCTGTGCGAAACCCGTCCGGCGTCTTTGGATTTCCTCAATGGAGGAGGACGCGATTCGCAAGGGTTTGGAAAATCTCGCGGACAGTTCCCGTTACGATAACCTGTACGCCGCCGCGCTGTGCCGTCAGAAAGCGGATTGGCTCGTCGGAATCAACGGGACGCGCCTGTTCACGAAGCTGTACGGAGGAAAGACCCTGCGCGTGGGGCGCGTCATGACGCCCACGCTGGCCCTGATTGCCGACCGCGAGGCGGCGATTTCCGGTTTCAAGAAAGAGAAATTCTATACCGTGGAACTGGATTTGCACGGGTTTCAGGCATCCGGCGAACGGATTGCGTCGAAAACGGACGCGGGGAAACTGCGCTCGGCCTGTCTTGCGCGGGACGCCGTTGTCACGTCGGTTGAGGAACGGGAGAAGCGGGAGAACCCGCCGAAATTGTACGACCTGACCGCCCTGCAACGCGACGCGAACCGCCTGTTTGACTACACCGCAAAGCAGACGCTCGACTGCTTGCAATCGCTGTACGAAAAGCGTCTGGCGACGTATCCGCGCACGGATTCGCGCTATCTGACGGAGGACATGGCCCCCGGACTGCCGGACTTGTGCCGCGCCGTGGAGGAATTGTTGCCGTTTCCGCGAGACGAGCCGCTTACCGTTCACGCGGAGCGCGTGACGGACAACGCGAAAGTCAGCGACCATCACGCCGTCATTCCCACGTCCCGGAGCGCGGACGCCGATTTCGATTCCATGCCCACCGGGGAAAAGAACATCCTGCGTTTGCTGGCTGTCCGTCTGCTTTGCGCGGTCGGGGAGCCTTATGTTTATGCGCAAACCGCCGTCACGCTGGAGTGCGGCGGCGCTTCTTTTTCCGCGAAAGGCCGGACGGTCATTTCCGAGGGCTGGAAAGCGATATGGAAAGCCTACCTGAAATCCATCAAACAGAAGCCGGAGGAAGCCGCGCCGTCCCTGCCGAAACTTGCGAAAGGACAGGTTATCGCAAAGGTTAGCGCAAGCGTAAAGGAAGGGCGCACGACGCCCCCGGAACGCTACAGCGAGGACACGTTATTGGCGGCAATGGAACGTGCGGGCGCGGAGGAATTTTCGCAAATCGAAAATCTGGAACGCGCCGGATTGGGAACGCCCGCGACACGCGCCGACATTATCGAAAAGCT
>JAFSOM010000601.1 GCA_017447005.1 Oscillibacter sp. | reverse complement strand
CGAATTATCTGCGTCGCGGACGCCTATGACGCGATGACTTCCAACCGGGCGTATTCGGATATACGTCCGCAAAGCGAAGTGCGCGCCGAGATTGTCCGTTGCCGCGGGACGCAATTTGACCCCGCCTTAGCGGATATTATGGTTCAAATGATAGACGATGATAAGCGTTACAGAATGCGCGAACTGACACGGGAACAACCGTAACGCGTTTTCGCCGATTCGTGAAAACCGTATCGTTACGGATTGTCGGGCGGCTGAAAACGCAAGCCTTTCAGCGCGATATAAACGCCCTCTTCGTCATTGCTCGCGGTGACGCGTTTCGCCGCGTTCCTGACGGATTCCGGCGCGTTGCCCATGGCGATACCCAAGCCCGCTTCCCGCAAGGTTTCCGCGTCCTCATAGCAACAGCCAATTACGACAATGCGGCTCAAATCCAAATGGTAATGCCATTGCATGGTTTTCATGGCGGCGCACCGGGACACGTCCCGCCTGACCGCTTCCAGATAGACGGCGCCGGAAAGCGTAAATCGCAACGTTGGAAACGCTTGTTCGGCGCTTTCTTGAAGTTGCCGGACGCGTTGCGGCGTTCCTACGCACAAAAACTTATGTACGCGGCTCGTCATGCGCATGGCGGAGGCCAAATCGCCCCGCAAAGGCTCCCGTTGATGAATTTCCGCCAAACGCCGCGTCTCCTCATTGTCCGGATTGTCCGAAAGCCAGATGTCATAGAGATAGCTGTTTACGGAGATGTCCGGAAAGCGGCTGTTCGCAAACTCCTTGAACGCAAGCGCGACGCCCGCTTCGATACCCGCGTTTTTGATGATAGAGCGGTTTTCGTCCAGAATCAGACCGCCGCCGTAGCAGATGATGGGGGCGCATATCTCCGCACGACGCGCCACAAGTTCCACCTCGCCGGGAGACCTTGCGGAAGTCAGCGTGACAGGAACGCCCTTTTTTTGCAGACGTTGCAGGAGATTTTTCGTGTTGCGGGAAATTTCATTGAGGGAATCCAATAAAGTTCCGTCAATGTCTATTAAAATCAGGGAATAGCGGTTCATACTGTCACTCCATTGACGGAAAAATACGCCGCGGGGACAGTCGGCGGATTTAGAGACCGACCGTTCCCGCGGCTTGAAAAGGGAGGGAGAAAGGCAAGATTATTGAAGAGAATCCAAAATCCGCTCCACATTGCGTCGCCCGTTGCGAATGCTGAGGTTGACAAGCAGAAGGAGGATAAAACTAAGGATTGTCAGCGCGGCGAACGTCACGCCAAGAATGAACATCAGGCCGCCTTTACGCAGTCCGAACGCCGCCACGACCATTAGGCAAGTTGTCAGAATAAACAACCAGTTTCTCCAGCGGCCCATGAGAGCAAGGGCCTTTTTCTGTTTTTGCGCCTCATCGAGCGCCTGTTCTTTCGTCAGCATGGGGATTCCCTTCCTCACGGTTTCGGCATTGATTCCATCCGTCAATCAATAGCTCAGGCCCGGGTCGAAGAAGCCCACCAGTACGCCCACGAACGCCACGCCGACGAGAATCAGCATGACCAGTAACGGACTCATGCGCTTTTTGGCGAGCAGATACCAGCAAATCAGCACGAATACCGCGCTCAACAGAGACGGGTACACATCATCGAGCGTCTTTTGCAGGTCGACAATCACGCCGCCTTCCGCGTTGAGCATTTTGAAGGAAGTCGTGATGTTAATCCACGACGCCGTGACGCCGCCGATAACCATCGTGCCCAGCATGATGACCGATTCGCGGATAGCGTTGGCTTTCTCGCCGACAAGGACTTCCACGGCTTTACCGCCCAGTTCGTAGCCCTTGAAGTACATGAAGCGCATGAGGATATACATTCCGATGTTCCACACGAGAATGTAGAAGATGGCGCCCAGCGGGGAGCCGCCGCCGGAAAGTCCCAGCGCGATACCCAGCAGAATCGGGAGGAGCGTACCGACAACCAGAGAGTCGCCGATACCGGCAAGCGGGCCCATCAGGCCGGCGCGAATGCCGTTGATGGTCTCGTCATCCACGTCCTCGCCGTTGGCGCGGGCCTCTTCCATACCGGTCGTAATGCCCACGACGACCGCGCCGACTTGCGGCTCCGTGTTGAAGAACGTAGAGTAGGTTTTCAGTTTCTGCGTCTGTTCCTCATTGGTGTCGTAGAGTTCCTTGACAATGGGGAGCATGGAGAGCATATAGCCGAAAGTCTGCATATGCTCCTGAGAGAAGCAGGTCAGATTGCCGTAGAACCAGTTATTAAAAGACCGGTTCAATGTCTTTTTGGAGAGGGTTTTCATGGTCAGATGTCCTCCTCGTCGTCGTCAGCCGCCGCGCCGACCGCCGCGACGGGACGCATAGCCAGCACGCGGATGTTGTAGTTCATGATGGCGAAGAACCCGCCCACGATGGCGCATCCGATGAGATTCAGGTGCATGAACGCGCACAGGGTGAAGCCAAAGAAGAACGTCAGGAAGTCCACAGGCTTGGAGACCACCTGTTTGAGCAGGATGGCGACGCCGACGGACGGAAGCAGAGAGCCGACCGTAAACAGCGTTTTCATAGCAAGGCCGTCCATGGGCAGGTAGTCCTTGATAACCTGTACCATGTTGGAACCCATGAGGCAGATGATGAACGTGGGGATGAAGGAGCAGACAAAGTGGGAAATCCACGGCAGAACCCAGTCGACCAGATACAGACGGTCAAGTTTGCCCTCGTCCACCTGTTTCATGCCCCAGTGTTGCCAAATGAGGTTCATGGTGGCGGTGCCGTAGAACAGGACGGTGCCGAGCGTGCCGACGGTGGCGGCCATGGTCACGGCGAAGTTCTGCGACTCCGATTCCGCGCCCGTCCAGCCCATGCCGGCGGCGTAGAGCATAGCAAGAGGAATGCCGATATAGGAAATGGCGCGCACGTCGGCGGAAACCGTGCCGCCGGGGGTGACAAGCGCGATGTAAACGACCTGTACCGCCGCGCCGAGCATAATGCCCATGGGGACGTTGCCGAGAATCAGTCCGACGACCAATCCGGCGACAAGGGGACGGCCCAAGGTATAGTTGCCGAACGTCGTGCCGCCGAGGCCCGGCATGGAGGAAAGACAGGCGCACAGGCCTAACAGCGCCGCCTGTACAACATTAATTGTCATAATGTGATTCCTTTCCGTTTTTGTCACAGGCGAATCAGTTATAACCGAACTGTCCGCGGAATTTCTTCCAGTTGCCGATAGCGGTCTCTTTGACGAGCGCGAACTCGATATTGTAGCCCGCCGCCATGAGCTTTTCAAACGCCGCCGCCTCTTCGGGAATGATGGACTGGTTATTGCCCAGTTTTACCGCGCCGGGACGGTCGTTGCACGGCCCGACAATAATGTCCTTAATGCCGGGGTCAAAGGGCTGGTCAAGCAGGACTTTCGCCATGTCGACGGGGTCTTTGGTGATGAGGAAATACTGGTCCTTGGAAGCGAGAACCTTTTCCTTTTTCTTCTGCCAGTCGGCGAGCGTCCAGACGAACGTCTTTTTGTCGGCGATAGCGTTCGTATAGGCGGCTTTGAGCACGGCATTGGTAGCGGCTTTGTCGTTGACGGCGACAAGGCCCGTGCAGGGATATTCCAGCGCCCAGCGGGTGCAGGTCTGTCCGTGAATCATGCGGTCGTCGATACGGATAAACGAAATCATAAGAACAAGTCCTCCCTAAATTAAATGTCGTCCTCGTTGTCGCTGACCGTCAGATTGAACGGCGTCACCTGTTCTTTGGCGACTTCCATCATAGCGGCGACCGTGTCGTCCAACGGCTCCTCCTCGTTCTCCACGGCGGTCAGGGCCATGGGCAGATTCATGCCCGCCACGGCGCGGACTTTCGCCAAGTCCACCTGTTCGGACAGCGCGTCCATCGTCGTAGCCAGCGGGGAGCCGCTGACTAAGTCCGCCATGACGACGACTTCATCCTCTTTCGTCATCGGCGCGATAGCCTCGCGGACGTGCTCTTTGAACTCCGGCAGGCCCATTCCGTCACGGAACGCGACTTTTACGATGTCCGTCCGCTGACCGACCATCATTCCCAGAGCTTCCGTCAGCCCGTCGGCGAAACCGCCGTGACTGATGAACAGAAGATAGCGCATTTTCATTCCCCCTCTTCGCGTCTGAATCTTGCGGTTTGCACGGTTTGGAACGGCATTATTATAAAAAAAAATTGGCGCGATTTCACCTGATACGCGTCACAAATTCAATGTGACAAATATCATTTTTTTATTGCGCGTTTTATAAAAATGTCGAAAACGAAAAATTCACGCCGGAATTTTTGTAGGAAATACGAAAACGCCGCTCCGCCCTGACGGACTTTCCGCAAAACGCTGATTTCCGCTTGCAAATTCCAAAATATCCGCTATAATGGTACGAGGAAAGGAGGGGACGCTAATGGACTTGACGACAGTCGTCGCGGAAAAGGCCGCCGAGGAAGCGGTCGGCGCCGTCGCCCAAGTTGTGACGGATACCGGATTCGTCAACAAGCTACTGGGCAAAGTGTCGCTTGCGTTAGGCGACTGCTTCCAACGCTATCTGCGTAACGCCGAGGCGAGTTACAATCAGGTGCGGACGCTTGCCACAGAGCCGGATTTGCGTACCATGTTAGGCGAAAACGGTATCTATGTGCAGGTGGGCGTCGGGCTGACGCGGGGCCGCACGGAAAACGAGATTCCCGCGTCGAAAATCGAATCGCTGTTAGCGGTCAGCAACCGCATTCTGATTGAGGGTTCCGGCGGTATGGGGAAATCCATGCTCATGAAGTACCTGTTTCTGGATACGATACGGCGCGGCGCGTATATGAAAAAGCCGTACATCCCGGTATTTCTGGAACTGCGCCGCGTCAGCGAACAGAAGCCCGGACAGGTTTCCATTCCCGAACTCGTCTACGCCTGTATGCGCAATCACGACGTGGAACTGAAGCGCGAACATTTCCCGGAAAGTCTGCGCATGGGGAAGTATCTGTTTCTGCTGGACGGCTTTGACGAGGTGAAAGACAGCTTATCCGCCGAAGTCGCCGAGAAGCTGAACGATTTCAGCACGCAGTACCCGCAAAACGCTTTCATCGTGACATCGCGTCCGGCGAATGACTACGAAAACGCGCCGTTCCGGAATTTCGTCAAAATGCGTTCCATGCCGCTGAACAAGGGACAGGCCGTGGAACTGGCGCAAAGAATCTCCAAGACGTGGACATGGCAGGGCGACCGCGAAAAAGCCGCCGATTTTTGCAAACAGTTGGAGGAGACGCTTTACGAAAAGCATAAAACGTTCGCGCAGAATCCGCTGTTGCTGTCCATGATGTTCCTTACGTTCATGCGCAATTCGTCGATACCCGACCATGAGGCGGAGTTCTACCGCGAATCTTATGACGCGCTTTACAGTAAGCACGACACGCACGATAAAGGCTCGTTTTTACGGGAATTTAAGTGCGGGAACTTGGGCAAAGACGAATTTACGAAACTGTTCGCCCGTTTCTGCTTTCAGTCGTATATGCGCGAAAAGTACGAATTTTCGGAGCGGGAAATTCTGGACTTTCTGCGGGACAGTATTGCATATCTGAAACTATCCGTAAACGCGGAAGATTATCTCTCCGACTTGCGCAAAATCGTTTGCATGATTGTGCGTGAGGGGAATGTCTATCAGTTCGCGCACCGTTCTTTTCAGGAGTATTTCGCCGCCGTCTATACCGCTGGACTGAGTGACGCTGACCAAAAACGCGTTTTGGACGCTATCGCATTATCAGTTTGGGATACTAGATTTTTATATTATCGGCTATTATTTCAAATTGAGGGAGAGCGTTTTAAAGTTAATGCTCTTGAAGAAAAACTTCGCGGATGGTTGAACGATATGGAAAATAATGCTAATCCGGATGTCTTTCTTTTGAAGCGTATGTTTCGCAAATTTGTTAAAGTGAAAGATGTTTGGGTTGCAAGGGCGAATCCTTTTATTTTCCAGTCTGAGATTTGCTATATATGTCAGTCTATTGATATGGTCTCCTATATAATTCCTAATAGTGAATTTCTAGAGGGTTTTGGAAAAACACTCATTGATTTTCACTATATTGATGATTCCGGTCCGTTTGCTCGATATAGCCATCAGGAACGTGAAGCGTTATATACTTATCTTGTCAAAGAATTGCATATTCCCGAATTTCGCGCAAAAATGCAACAGTGGCTTGACGGACTGGACGCCAAGCGCAAAGCCGCGAAACGTGATGACTTTTTCACGAACCTGTAACGCCGCGCAAAAGCCGCCCCCGGAGATTGGAGGCGGCTTTGTTATGCGGCGTATGCCTATGCGCTTAAATCATCATTTTAGCGGTTGTCGCGGTGTAAGCGTTGTCTGTAGGGGCGTGTAGCGCAAAGGCGTAGAATATGCGATAATGAATCCCGATAAGTATCGCTAAGTGTCGATACTTATCGGGACTATTATAT
>JAFSOM010000055.1 GCA_017447005.1 Oscillibacter sp. | reverse complement strand
CGGTCAATGCTGACGGATGTCCGGTCGTAGGTGTTGGCGCTGATGACGGGATACCCGGCGGTAAAGGCGGGTACGGTGCCGTCGGGCGTGGAGAAGGAAACCACCTTCACGGGCGAACGCGTCCCGCGGTCGTCTACCATAATCGCGGAGAGGTAGTAGGAGCCGCCCGCCGTGAGGCGTTGCACGTTCGCTCTCGTTTCGGTATTGGATTCCTTGATAACCGTCGTTCCGCTGCTGACGGCCCGGGAGCCGTAGGACGCCGGATTAATCAGCTCTTCCTCGTTGATGGAGCCGTCGGGCAGACCGCTGACGGCCCAGTAGACGGTGCCCGTCTTGTTCGCGGAAAACCACGCCTGCGCGCCCGTCGGGGAAATGTTGGTCACGTTCGGATACCCGGCCAGCAGACGCGGGTCGGCGGACGCCTCCGCGCCTTGCGTGGAGTCCATGCGCGTCCCGCTGACCAGCGCGGTAATGCCCGGACGGATGTTGATGTTATCCGGGAGCATGGAGACAATGGAGCCTGTCGTATTGATGTTGACGTTTTCCACGTCGCCGTTGCCCGTGACCGGTACGCCCGTGTCGAGATTCAGCGTTTTCACGGTGGCGTTGGGGTCAAGCGTGAGGGACGCGCCCGCCGCCGTTTCGTCAACCGTCAGCTTTTGGAGCGTTCCGGCGGCGAC
Source organism: Oscillibacter sp. (assembly GCA_017447005.1). Classification (GTDB taxonomy): domain Bacteria; phylum Bacillota; class Clostridia; order Oscillospirales; family Oscillospiraceae; genus Oscillibacter. Next base: position 4,037 of record JAFSOM010000055.1, on the reverse strand, counting down.
GCGGAGCGTGGAGTCCGGCGTCTTGTTGACCACGTTTTCCAGATTGCCCGACAGGGAGAAGTTCGCCCCCCGGGGTCCCTCCAGATTGATGTTGAGCAGTCCGCGCCCGGTGGGGGTACGGTCCAGAATGTACGCGCCGGAGCGCACGGACGTGTTTTTAATGGAAGTCGTGCCCTCTGCCCGCAGGGACAGATACTGCCCTTTGAGGTTGTCCACTTCCAGATTGTTCGCTTCCACGTTGCGCAGGATAACGCTTTCGTCGCCGGTCTCGCTCTCGCCCGACCCGGCTACGATGATGTCGCCCAGCACGCGCACGTTTTCCAGCGTGACCGCGCCCAGCTCCAAGCCGCCGCTGACGTACAGATTCCCGGCGATAGTCGTATTGCGTAACGTCGTCGCGGCGCTGGAAATTGTGACGTTGCCGAACACGTCGCCCAATTCATACGTGCCCGGTTCCTGTATGAGATTGCCTAAGGCGCGGTCGAGCAGTAGGGCCATGGCGCCGCGGGAGATGTTCGCCTCGGGACGGAACGTGCCGTCGGGATAGCCCTTTATGAGACCTTGTCTGACGGCGGCTTTGACGTAGCCTTTGCTGTAGTCGGCGAAGCCGTTGCCGTCGATAAACTCGGTGACTTCCCCGGGGACGGGCGTCAGACGCAGATTCTTGGCGAGCATCGTCATGGCCTGCTGACGCGTCAGGAGATTTTCGGCGGAGGCGGTGGCGCGTTCCGTGCCCAAAAAGTATTTCGCCGTGTACGCGATAACCACGTCGTCATAATACCACGAACTGGGAACCACGTCCCGGAAGGGATTTTCGCCCTTTTCCGTGTAGCCGTAGGCGCGGTTGACCATCGCCACGAACTGCGCCCGCGTGACCATGCGTTCCGGGTGAATCTCCCCGTCCTGATAGCCGTGGAGCACGCCCCACGACACCAGCTTTTCAATCGCCTCGTCGTAAATCGTCTCGGCGCGGGCTTTCATGGGCGCCGCCGCCGAAAGAAACAGCGTCAGACAGAGCAGAAACGCCGTCAGATACGGAACGCGGCGTCCGCGTCCGGCATGGGATTTTCCATTCAAACGGCCTCACCTCCTCGCCGATTTCTGCGCGGGTCTCGCGCCGCCGCTCTGACGTTGACTGGCGCGCTGATTGGCGCGGATTTGCGTCAGTTGGATGTTGAACACCGCCTCTTGAATCATGTTTTCCTCGTCCTGAATCAAGTCCGTAAACTGACAGGCGTATTTCTGAATCGGCGGGGAAAACGGCATGACGCGCAAAGCCTTGCAACGTACAATCAGCGGCCCATCCGCCGTGATGGGAATGACCACTTCCATTTCCGCCCCGGCTTTCATATCCGCCACGGAATAAAACGCGATTCCGCCACAGCTCAGGTCTATGGACTTGATGATATAGCGTCCGCCCGCGTCGGGATAAATGAAGCTCTCGAAGTCCGTGGGCATACGGAAGTTTTTCCGCACGCCCATGCCCATATCGCGCAGAGGCTCAATGATGACCACATTCCCCTGACGCCCCGTCGCCTTGCCCATGGTCACGGACTTGGTCTTGTCCGTCGGGACGACCTGCACAATTTCCATACGTAAAATGTGGTCAACATTGCCGTCGATAACCCGAAAATCCAGACTCCCGCTCTCCTCGCCGTTCTCCAGCGTTCCCCGCGCCAGAAAGTTGGAATCCTTATCCATCAGGAAGTAGTATTCCTTGGCCTTTTCCTTTTTCAGAAACCCAAAAAGGGCCATACTTATTCCGCTCCTTCCGTTTCCGTATTCCGCGGCGGCAGAAGCCGTTCGACTGAGGGCTTGGGCCGCCGGTTTTGCACGTCAAAGTTGAGAAAGTACACGTAAATTTCCACAATCGCCTGATACAGTTCCGGGGGGATTTCCTGTCCCAAATTCAACTGCGTCAGGACGGTCGCTAGGGAATCGTCCTCGTAGACGGGCACGCCGTTCTCCTGCGCCACGTCCACGATTTTTTCCGCCAGATAGCCCATGCCGGACGCCACAACGACCGGGGCTTTGTCATCCGCGCCGTATTGCAGGGCTACCGCCCGTTTTCCGCTCGCTCTCGGCATTGCCGTCACTCCTTTATGTCGCTATACTTTGATGTTAATGCCGCTCATGCCCTCCAGAATCTTAGGGAACACCTCGGAAATGGCGATAGGCCGCCGCATTTCGCCGACCATGACGCGTTCCGGGCGCAGACCGTTGCGGGAGAGAATTTCGCCTAACGTCCGCTCGACCTGTTCGGAGAACGGCGCCACCGTCGCCGGACAGGCTACCTGTAAGTTTACGTTTTCGCCGCGGGCGTCGAAGAGCATATCGAACGTTCCCAACGAATCAATGTCCAGCTTGATAAGTATCCGTACCGTACCGTCGCCGGGACGCTCCCGGGTACCGCCCGCGTCGGGGTCCACCCACATTTCCGCGAACATCTTTTCGCCGTTCCAGTCCAGCGGCAGGATGACGTGGTTGAGCGGCATGTACACGCTCTCGTTAATCAGCATGGCCGCCAGCATATTTTGAAAGGCCTCTTGCGCGTCCGCGCCGCCTTGACCGCGTAACGCCGCGTTCGTCAGGGAGGCCATCTGCGCCGCGAACGCGTTGTTTTGCGCGGCCTTGGCGAAGTCGGATTCTTTCAGCAGGCGCATAATGTCCGCGTCGGACAGCTTTCCCAGCTCTTCCGGCAGGACGCCCATGGACGTTAAGTGCCGGAACGCGTGAAGCAGTCCGGTTTCGGAGCCGTTCTCATAGCGCGCTATGTCCAGCGTCATCATAGAAAGGATGTTCCGCGCCCGTCCGTGGTCGTGCGTCGTGCGGACGTAGTTGGAAATGAGCGGGAAGAGCTTTTCCCGTAACAGATTCAAATTTCCCTGACGGTCGTCGGCCTTGACGCCGCTTTCCAGTTTCGCTAGGATGTTCTTCACTTGGTCGGCCCACTGCGAAGGGAGCGATTCGGTCATATCCTCGGTTTCGCGCAACAGCTTTCCCTCTAGGTGTTCCGTGGAGGAGAAGTCGCTGTAACGCCGGAGAAATTGCAGGATGTCGGAGCGGGCCATTTCAGAGGAAGCGCCTTTGTAGGCGTCGCGCAGGAGACTGAATAACGCCCCCGTGAAGCGCGTGCCGCTCTGCAACTGGTTTTTCAGAAATTCCAGCAGTTGGGCCTCGTCCATGTGTAGGAACTCCATAAACTGGGCCAGTTCCCCGGCGAAGCCCGCCCGCAGTCCCGACGAGACTTCCACCCCGCCCCATTGCAGGATTCTCATAAACGTTTCCGGCAAATCCCGCGCCCCGCGCAGGCGTTGCAGGAACGTCATATAGTTCGATTCGTACCGGGTTGAGGTGTCGGCGGTGTCCTCGCGTTCGGTCTTACTGTCGGGCCGGACGACGCGGTCGGGGTCGACGATATTTTGTACGCTGGTATCCGTAGGCGGCGGCGTGGTGATTCTGACAGGCTGCTGGTCGTAACCGGGTACCGGATTGGTAGGGCCTAACAGGGCCGGCATGGGCGTTCACTCCTTTGCGAAGGGAATCATGCTCGCGCTGACGGTAAAACCGTGCGCGAATACGAAAACGGGCGTGACTTGCGCGGGGACATCCAGCCCGCCGCGCCCGATAGAATCTGTTTCCGCGCTTTTCATTTTACCATCTAAACGGAGAAATTGCAATGCTTTCCGGCCTGTTCCGTCTTCAAAATCTAAATTTCCGATTCCGCCGCCGCCGGAAAAACCGACGCGCCGCGCCCCTTGGACGCATTCTAAACCCGTTTCCTAAAAATATCCTGAAAAAAAGATGAACAGACTATTAATTTATCAAAAAAAGCGCCGATAAACAGAATAAGAGACGTGGGTTATACCCTGAATGGGGAAAAAAGGACCTTTTATGGGCCGAAATCAGAAAACAGAGGTGGATTTTCCATGAGCATGAACAACGATATGCTGGAAGCGTACCTGTTCGAGATGCACTCCCTTTTGGAGCAGTTGGACGACTTGGTGCTGGCCGCTGAAGAAGCCCACACTTTCTCG
>JAFSOM010000600.1 GCA_017447005.1 Oscillibacter sp. | reverse complement strand
GTCTTGTGTGGAAAACGATATTCAGTTTTACCCGCAGGGGAGAATTGCCGACAGTTCCCGGAAACCTCCCGTTGGAAAAGGGGATAGCCGCGCAAGCGGCGCAAGGGGCGTCAGCCCCTTGTACGGAGCGATAGCGACGCAAAAGCCGGAACGCCAGTTTCAGCGGGGCCTCGCAGAGCGCACATACTCTTTTCCCCGAAAAGAGTATAGAAGTGCGCCCGGTTTGGGAAGAAAGAAGTCTGTCACAGATTTTGGGACTTCTTAGGACAGAGCGGTTTCATATTTCCGTCGCTGTCTAAAATGAAAGCCGAAACATATGCCGCGCCGCTTGTATTCAGAGACAATTCCACCGGATTCACCGCAACAGTTTCAGGAGCTATCTCCGTAGAAGTCGCTTTCAGGAATTTGCCGTTGCTGGCGTAAGAGGCTACCCACAACTGCGCGTTTTCAGTCGTGTTGGAAGTAACGCTCACCCGGACTACGTTATTTTCCACGGAAAGATTATTAATAACATAGCCATCATTCGAGGGAGTAGGAGACTGACTTCCCTTGTCGATTGTGAATGCCTGCGAGTTATTCCCTGCATTGGCATCCTCAGTATCGGAAGAAACTGCGGCGGTTAAGGTAATAAAACTGTTTTCAGTCGCCAAGCTGTTTGCGTCGATGTCAAAGGAAACATTCTCCGTTGCCTGCGCAGATACCGTTTCCAGCGTCTGATGCGCGATAATGTTTTGCGCATTGTCGCTAATCGTTACGTTTACATTCGATGCGGCTGTGTATCCAGAGTTTTTTACCGCAACCGTCACATGATGCGTATCGCCATCCGGGGTGTCCGTAATGTCAGCAACTTCCATGTCGCTTAACCCTATCGCTACGGATACAGTATTATTATCCTCATTGTATTCCGCGCCGTCAGATGTTCCAGCCTGAACCCGGATATTCCCCGCCGTCACGCTGTCGCCCGTTTGATAAACCGCTTCCAAATCTACGGATTCTCCGGGTTGCAACGTCCCCTCATAATCAAGACGCGAATTCCGCGAACCATCGACATCCAGAATATCGACATACACGTTTGTCAGCGGAAGCTCGCCGGAGTTTTTGAGTGTGAAGTATATCGGCACTTCCGTATTAGGGGCAAGGTCATCTCCTACAAACACATCGCTGACGGAGAGGTCGTAGGACGGGGTAACGCGAATTACGCACAAATCCGCCTGACCGTCTTTGTAGTAATCGCCATCCTCAATGTTCTGAATTCTGTTGAAACTAACAAGCAATTTCCCATCTTCCTCAATAATGCCGTCAGGATAACGCGTCGCCTGTCCGGTTTGCGTGATTTTCACATCCTGACTCCATTGAGAACCGTCATACAATGCGCCGTACACTTCGGACACGCCATCTTGGACAGCCGTCCACAAAATGACGGTGCTGTTTCCGTTGGACATGATAGAATAATCATCCGTCAGTTGATAGATTCCGTCCGCAGAAACTGTATTCAACACTTGGGTGTCCAAATCCGTCACATAACAGATATTGTCGCCACTATACCAGAACAGGGCGGGAACGCCGTTAATTGTTTCAAAGACCGGATTGGAATCAATCACATCATTGTTCGTAAACCGCTCGACGCTTCCATTTCTGATAAGATAGATTTCCCGGTCTGCGATTGTGTTCAGGTCATTGTCGCCGTCCAGAGCATAAGCGACCACGGGAACATTGCCCATGTACCCTACATTCAAATGCGCGATGGTATTTAAGTCGCTTGCCAGCGGAGTAGCCTCCGACCAAGACGAACCGTCATAGGTCATCTGATAGATTGCGTTCTTACCAGTATAACCCAAGATGTTGTTTTCCGTGTTCTGCGTCCAAACCAATGTCACGCTGTTGCCGTCCGTTGCGATTTGAGGTTGCGCGTCCATAAGGTCGTTGTTTGTCAGACGCGTAGGCGTGTCAAACGCCGTGCCATTGAATTTGGCAATATAGAGTTCCATGCTTTTGCTGACATCCGCTACGGTAGTGGACGCGTCAAATTCCTCGGACGCTTTCTGCCACACCACATAGCCATCCTTTGCGACCGGGTAATAATCTC
>JAFSOM010000599.1 GCA_017447005.1 Oscillibacter sp. | reverse complement strand
TCAGGTCATGAACGAGATTATGAGCGGCGAGACGAGCGCGACGCAAAACGCGGCGTTTCTGGCGGCGCTGTCGACAAAAAGCGCACGGGCGGAGACGATACCGGAAATCACGGGTTGCGCCGCCGCCATGCGCGAACACGCCGTAAAAGTCGACGCGGGGCCGGACTTGTTCGAGATTGTCGGCACGGGCGGCGACAACGCGCACAGTTTCAATATCTCCACGACCGCCGCGCTGATTGCCGCGTCGGGCGGAATGCGCGTGGCGAAGCACGGCAACCGCGCCGCGTCGTCGTTGAGCGGTACGGCGGACTGTCTGGAAGCGCTGGGCGTGAACATTCAGCAAGGCCCGCGACGCTGTCGGAAACTGCTGGACGAAGCCGGCATGTGTTTCTTTTTCGCGCAGAAGTACCATACTTCCATGAAGTACGTCGGCGCAATCCGGCGGGAACTGGGTTTCCGTACCGTATTCAACATTCTGGGGCCGCTGACGAATCCCGGAAGCCCGTCCGTGCAGTTGTTAGGCGTCTATGACGAGTATCTGGTAGAGCCTTTGGCGAAAGTCCTGACGAGTTTAGGCGTCAGGCGCGGCATGGTTGTCTACGGACAGGACAAACTCGACGAAATTTCCATGAGCGCGCCTACGACCGTATGCGAGTTTCGGGACGGCTGGTTCCGGTCGCATATTATCACGCCGGAGGAGTTCGGCTTTACACGTTGCGCGAAGTCGGATTTGCGCGGCGGGACGCCCGACGAAAACGCGCAAATCACGCTGGACATTCTGCGCGGCAAATCCGGGCCGAAGTCCGACGCGGCCTTACTCAACGCGGGCGCGGCGCTGTATCTGGGCGGCAAGGCGGAGACGATACAAGACGGCGTGACGCTGGCCCGCGAACTGATTGCGTCGGGAAAGGCGCTGGCGACGCTGGAGAAGGTACGGGAAATCAGTAACCGTCCCGGAGGGGAAGCGTGAGCGACATTCTGCGTGAAATCGCGGCGTATGCCCGGGAACGCGTTTTCGCCGACGCCGAAATCAACAGTTTGGAAGTCGTGCGGGAACTGGCGTTACAGGGCGGCGCGGCGAATGGCAAGGCGTTTCGGGACGCGCTCAAAAAGCCCGGTATGAGTTTCATTTGCGAAGTAAAACGGGCGTCGCCGTCGAAGGGTCTGATTGCGAAAAACTTTCCCTATACGCAAATCGCCAAGGAGTACGAGAGCGCGGGCGCCGACGCGGTTTCCTGTCTGACGGAGCCGAAATGGTTTCTGGGTTCGGACGCAATTTTCCGCGAAATCCGTTCGGAAATTCAGATTCCCATGTTGCGCAAGGATTTTACAGTTGACGCGTACCAGATTTATCAGGCGAAAGTTATGGGCGCGAACGCGGTTCTGCTGATTTGCGCCTTACTGGACACGGAAACCTTGCGGCGTTATTTGACCGTATGCGCGGATTTGGGACTTGCGGCGCTGGTGGAGGCCCACGACGAGCACGAGATTGTATCGGCGGTATCGGCGGGCGCGGACATTATCGGGGTGAACAACCGGAACCTCAAAGATTTTTCCGTCGACTTCTCCAACGCGGCGCGGTTACGCGATAAAATCCCGCCGGAATGCGTCTATGTCGCCGAAAGCGGCGTCCGTCGCCCGGAAGATGTGGCGGCGTTACGCGCTGTCGGCGCCGACGCGGTTCTGATTGGCGAAACGCTCATGCGGGCGTCGGACAAGGGCGCGGCGCTGGCGGCTATGCGGAGGGCGGCGGATAATGCGGTAACGTCCGAACGAATGACGGCGGACAGCGCGATAACGTCCGCATAGGAGGCGACACAATGACGCGTATCAAAATCTGCGGGCTGTCGCGTCCGGAGGATGTGGAGGCCGTCAACGCGGCGAAGCCGGATTTCTGCGGATTCGTCGTCAACTTCCCGAAGTCGCGGCGCAACGTATCGCCGGAACGTTTGCGCGCTTTGCGCGGATTGTTGCGCGGCGATATTATCCCGGTAGGCGTATTTGTAGACCAGCCGCCCGAACTGGTGGCGGAGTTGCAGAATCAGGGCGTGATTACGGTCGCGCAGTTGCACGGGCGCGAGGATGAGGCGTATTTGTCGCGTCTGCGGGCGCTGACGGACGGAAAACCCGTCTGGAAAGCGTTCCGCGTGCGCACGGCGGCGGACGTGGAGGCGGCGCGGCGTTCGACCGCTGACCGCGTCCTGCTGGACAACGGAACCGGGACGGGCGCGGCGTTTGACTGGTCGCTCGTCCGCGACATGGGCCGCCCGTGGATATTGGCGGGCGGGCTGACGCCGGAAACGTTGCCGGACGCCGTGCGCGCTCTGCGTCCGTGGTGCGCGGACTTGTCCAGCGGCGTGGAGACGGACGGACAAAAAGACCCCGTCAAAATTCTGGCGGCGGTCGAGGCGATACGGAGAGACTGACGGACGAATACCCCTTAACGGCGTAAGTTCATGGATTTTACGTTGCAAATTTCTTTCCACCGCCCCGGAAAGGGGAGGGGGAAAGAGGGAGGGGTTAACCGTCCGCAAATGGCTATTAAAAAAGAAAGCGGGGGAACGTGATGTCTAAAGGGCGCTTTGGCGTTCACGGCGGGCAGTACATGCCGGAAACGCTGATG
>JAFSOM010000054.1 GCA_017447005.1 Oscillibacter sp. | reverse complement strand
CGGCGTTCCTGCGCTATGCGACGGCTTACGTCCGTTTGCGGCTGTCCCTGCGGCGCTGTCCGCCCGTCCGCCCGGACGTACAGGAACTTCTCAACCGCACGGCGGCGCGTTACGGTTTGCCCGTATGCCGCGCTGTGGAGACGGATTTGCCGTCCGCTATGGTTTGCGGCGCGTTGCGTCCGATACTTGCGCTCCCCGGCGGCGACGCCCCCGATGAGAAAATCCTGTTGCACGAATTGTTACATTTGAAGTATCACGATACCGCGCAAAATGCGTTCTGGTCGATTCTTCGGGCGTTCCACTGGTGCAACCCGTTCCTGTGGGCGGTCTTTGACCGGATTCAGAACGATTTGGAATCGCTGTGCGACCAGCGGGCGCTGGAACGTCTGCGAGGCGGGGAGCGGCGGGAGTACGGGCTTCTGCTTTTGCAACAGGCTACCGTTCGTTACGCCCGGTTTCCCGGAACCAGTTCCATTTCCAACGGCGCCGCGAATATCCGGCGGCGCGTCGAGGCGATTGCGCGTTTTCAGAGATACCCGCGCGGGATGGCGCTGGCGTCCGCGTGTATCGCGCTGACGCTGGGCGCGTCCGTGCTGTACGGAACCGCGAGCGCGTACCCGGCGGAGGACTTCGCGGTTGTGTCGGAACTTGCGTTAGCCCGGACGCGGATTCAACGCTGCGGCACGCTGGCGGGCGCGCTGGACACTTACGCCAAGGCTCTCATGCTGTCGAACCGTTACTATTTTGCGACCGCTTCGCCGCTGTCCATGCAGGAGGAGATTTCGCAACTCCGGGACAAACCGCTGTTCCCCGACACGCCTGATTTGATTGTAGGCTCTTACGCCGTGGCGAATATGGAACGGGACGGAGACGGATACCGGGCCTTCATAGCGTTCGCTTCCGCCAATCAGAATAGCGGCGCGCCGGACAGCGCCATTCTGCCTGTTCGTGTCCGGCGTTCTCCCGTTTTGCTGGAAGGCTGGATTGTGGAGCGTAACGGCCCGTGGAATATTCAAGAGGGGGAAACCATTCAACGCGGCTTTCCCCTCATCAGCGGATATGAAAGCGTTCCCTTCATGGGAGAGTCGGAAACGCGCGGGAAAACCGGGACGCTCTCCGCCCGGTGGCAAACCGCGCTGTATGTCAACAATGAGACGGAACGTCCTGATTGGCCGTTTCCCCTCGCGGGCTTCTTCGATACCGCGCTGAAACCTGACGCCCGCTTTGATTCTGCGCGCATTCAAACGGAGATTCGTTATACCTTGCGGGAAGGGTTATCGGGGCCGGAACAGTCGATAGGGCTTCAGGGCGCGCCGCTGTCGAACCCGGAACAGGATTGGCAATTTGAAGCGGAACGGCTGACCGGCTTCGGCGGGGGCGGCGGTTCTGACGGACAGGCGCAAATGAACGAACGCCGCCCGGAAGATTGGGACGGAAGCGCGCAACTCTGGCTGTCAAATTTGGAAGCGAAAGTCAGAGGCGGGACAGTCGCACTTCCGGCGGCGTACCGTGTGCGCGTGTTCTGGGACAGTTACCCCGTGGAAACGCTCACCGTGGAAGGAGGCGGCGCGTATGGATGAACTCAGGGACGCTGTGAAACGCGTCGCGTGGGGCTATCTGTTGCTCCATCTCCACATCAACTTGGGACGGCTTGACATTCTCCCGGATTGGGCGGGGTATTTGCTGATTCTGAACGCGCTCCCGATATTGGGAGACAAGCGGCCCTCTGTATTGCTCCTGAAACCTCCCGGACAGCTTTTAGCAGTCTACGGCGGCTTTGTCTGGTTGAAAAATATCTTCGGCTGGACGGAAAGTTTTCCCGCGTTAAATCTGATTGCCGGAATCATGGGACTGTATTTTCATTTCCAGCTTCTGAGCGATTTGGCGGAGATTGCCCGCGGTTGTCCGGAGGAAAAAACGCTGTTGCGTCTGCGAACTGCGTACACGTTGTTTTCCACGCTCGTTGCTCTGCCGTTCCCTTGGGAAGACGTGAAAAACATCGCAACAGGTTTGGCCATAGCCGGATTGGTTTCGGCGCTGTGGATATGCCATACGCTGTTCCGTCTGTCGGATTCGCTGAAAATGGGACAGGCGTCCGAAAATTAAGATGAAAACGCGTAAACGAGGCGTATTACCGCCGCGTTTACGCGTCATTCGCTTCGCATATAAAACCGCCTGACAAACTGGAATTTGTTATGTGCTCATATCAAGGCGCTGGTCTTGATACAGAGGATTCGAGATTATTTCCGGGTTATTCCCGACAAATGCCAGCGCCGCATCCTCATCGCCTTGCAAAAGCCACATGAACCACGCCGTCACATATCCGTCAGCGGAATAAAGCGTCTCGTTGTGAGCTGTGGCTTTTCTTCTCATTTTAATTTTGTTTTGTGGAATGTCATTGTAGATTGCGTCAATTTGTTCTCCGGTAACAACCCAATCGTCGCCGCTACCCTCGCCGGAAACGAGCATAACAGGAATTTCAATCAGGGACGCGTCATAATCCCAGAATAAGTCGTGCGCCAGTTCCTTGTTTGTGGGAGACAGGGAAACAGCCGCTTTATAGACGCTCTTGTGTTTCGTGTCAGTAATCGCGTTAATGACTCCAACGCCGCCCTGCGAATGACCGACAATTCCCACATGGTCAAAATCTACCTTTTGATAGAAAACGCTCGTCATTCCCGCTATCTGCTCATTATCGTTCCAGCGCTCCAGATAACGAATGGACATCTCCGCGCCAAAAGCGTTCCATGCGTTCATTTCCTCGGTGCCAACTACGATAAAGCCCCATGAAGCGTAATGCTTCGCCACGGAGGGATATTTTGAAATGGGCGTTCCGCTCCCGTTGCATATGACAACGATGGGATATTTCAAACTGGTCGTTTCAAGTTCTGACGGATAGTAAACGACAAACTTTCCAAAATCAAGCAGAGTGACATCTTCATGCAATGACACTTCATAAGGACCGTTTGCCAT
>JAFSOM010000598.1 GCA_017447005.1 Oscillibacter sp. | reverse complement strand
TCCATCGGGCCGTATTCCGTCGCGCTGACGGTATAGTTTACGCCGTCCAGATACGCGACACGCGCAAGATACATGTCAAGGGAAGTATTGCCGTGTTTTTCGGGGGTCAGACCGGGATTTTCCGCAAGGAAGGTATCCGGCACGGTTGTCGCCCATTCGTTGAGGGCCGTCCACTGCGCCATATCGTCGTCGATGTCATCATAGCTCTCGCGCACGAAACCCACGTCCGTAGGGTGGTAGTACATATAATAGCGCATATCGGTAGGATGTTGACCGTCCGTGTTTTTCGCGAACACCTCCGCGCCGGACATATCATAACAAAGCGCCTCGTGGAGCGCGTCCTCCGTGACCGTGCCAATGCTGAACAGCCAGCCCGCGTTCTCATACCCTTGCGCCTTTGCCGCCTCAACCGACGCCTTTTCCGACACGCTGAACAGTATGCCGGCCGGGTTGTTCCGCGGCGTTTCAATGACCAGCAGTTCGTCGTATTCCAGCGGAACCAGCAGTTTCACGCCGCCGTTTTCATAGATTTGCGCCGCCTCCCCGTCCGGACGGAGCGCAACGCTATTCGCGTCAAGGCTTTCCCCGGCGATTTTAACGCCCTGCTCATCCGTTCCCGTTCCGGTCGCCGCGCAAGCCGCCAGCGTCAGCGTCAGCAAAACCGCCGCAATCACGCTGAACGGAGATTTTTTCTTGTATTTCATAATTTCCACAATCCTTTCCTTTGTCGGATTTGTCCCGAACGCCGCAAAGAGCGCGGGCGCGTTCCGGCGCCGCTCCTCCTCCGCCAACAGGGCGCGGGCATACGCGCCGCGTTGCGTCCCGCCCAAGCGGTCCAGCGCCGCCTCGTCACAACTTAACTCCATATCCCGGTTGGCCAGCGCGTACAGCGCCCAGACTGCGGGGTTGAACCAGTGAACTGTCAGCGCCGACGCCAGCGCAAATTTGAAAGCCGCGTCAAAGCGGCGCATATGAATATATTCATGCTCCAGCGCGAATCTTGCCTCCGGCCCGTTCCACCACGACGCCGCGCCGGGTACGTGAATCACCGGACGCAGTACGCCGTAAGTCATAGGCGAATCCAGTCCGCCGAACGACTTGACAGCGAATTTTCGTTTCAGCGTATGCGTTTTCATCCATGCCCGCGCCGCGTCGTGCTCCACCGGGAAAGCCTGACGGAACTTCCGGTAGCCGATTACGTACACGATAACGAAAAACGCGCCCACCATCAACGCGCCCACCGCCCAGACAATCCGGAACCAGTACGCGACATTTTGCGTTTGCGTCCGCGTTTGCGCCCTGTAGGCGGGAGGCGGATTTTCCGTCGCGTTTCCGCCAGTCCGCGCCCGTGGCGACGGCGCCGGGTCAGCGTCACGGACAGCGGGAGAGACAGCGTTTACAGCGTCCTCTACGCGTGTTTCCTGTTCAGCCGGGAAGTCCGGTACGGGAAGCGAAACGCGGAAAAGCGGCGCGAACGGTATCAGCAGTCGTATCAGAACGATTGCCCACAGGATGAAAAATGTCCGCTTCGGCAGTACGCGCAACGTCAATATTCGCACAAACGCGACCGCCAAAACGAGAATGCCGCCGGACGCGCTCATTTGCAAAAGGCTCATAGTCACTCCAATTCGCCGATAATGGCCCGCAGTTTTTGGATTTCCTCGCCGGAAAGTTGTTTCCGTCCCAGCAGGGCGGCAAATAATTTGTCCGCCGAACCGTCGAAAATCCGGTCAATCAGCCTGTCGGTTTCCTCGCGCTGTACGTCCTCCTTCGACACCAGAGCGCGGCAGACGAAACCCGGTTCCGAACGCTCGACCGCGCCCTTTGCGATACACCGTTTAATCAGCGTGTAGGTCGTGTTCATGTTCCATCCGGTTTCGCCGGCCAGAATTTTAACGATTTTGCTTGCCTTCACGGGCTGTTCCCGCCAAATGACGTTCATGACCTTCAATTCCGCGTCCTGCAATTTCTTTTCCATAGCCGCTCCTTTCCAAAATCACTACTTCCGTCGTGAAATTATACTACAACTGTCTTGCGCGTTTGTCAATAGGATGAAACAAATTTTCTATTCTTCCCAATCATTTCCTTCTCGGCGGCTTCTCACTTGTAGTCTTTGACTATACAGAAGCGCGGAAGAAACATTCCCCCCGCGCTTTTGACGCTTTATCAACTCTGCTGCGGGTCTGCGTCATAACATAGCAATAGTAACGCAACGCTTCCGGCGCGTTCCGTCGGACGATACGTGTACTGATAGATTCCGGCGAGGCGTAATGTTGCGGAAGGCCACCACTCCAAATCCTGCGGAATCTCCCCCTGATACGTCAGTTTGTCCTTCTCCGCGTCATAGGAAAGCTCTTGCGGTTCCGCGCACAGTCCCCACGCGTTTAACATCGGAAGCGCC
>JAFSOM010000597.1 GCA_017447005.1 Oscillibacter sp. | reverse complement strand
GGAGACGACTGCAAGAGCTGTCTCCGCGTCCGGTTACAGCGTTACGCCCGCGACGTAAAGACTGCGCGTATGCTGTTACGCTTGCAAGAGTTCCGCGCTTTTCGTCACGCTTGCAAAAGTTCTGCGCCTTTCGTCACGCTTGCAAAAGTTCTGCGCGTTTGGTCACGCTTCCTTGGCTTTCTTCTTGTAGTTCCGGTAGAGCAGGAACCATACCGCCGCCGCGCATACCACGATTACCGCGTCAATCGTGTACATCGTGGTTTTCCACGGAGACGCGCCCGTGTCCAGATTGCTCTCCTCGTACTGGCGGCTGTTCGCCACGACATAGAGAATGTTTTTCGCGGAGTTGCGCATAGCCTGCTTGGCGCCGTTGGTGTCGCGGAAACGCACGTCATTCGTGTCGGTGGCGTAGTTCACGAGCATGAGGTCGGAGCCGTTGCGGATGCCTTGGTCGGCGCTCATATAGCCGTAGACGCCGAAGTAGTCGGTTTCCACGAAGCCCTTGAAGCCCCATTCGTCGCGCAGTACGGTGGTCTGGAGTTCCTTACATCCTCCGGCCCAGCGGTTGCCGACGTAGTTGAACGAGGACATGACCGCGAGGCAGTCGGAATCCTTGACGCACTTCTCGAACGGACGGAGGTAAATTTCCCGAATCGCCTGTTCATTGCTCCACGTGCAGAGCATGTCGCACCGGTTGCCCTCCTGGTCGTTCAGGGCGAAGTGTTTCATATAGGCGTAGACGCCGTTCTGTTGAGAGCCTTTGACGGCGGCGGCGGCGATATAGCCGGACAGAATCGGGTCTTCCGAATAATACTCGAAGTTACGTCCGGCGAAAGCCGTGCGGTGGATGTTCATGGCGGGGGCGTACCAGCCGGAGACGTTCATCTCATTGGCCATTTTGCCGATACTGTCGCCGAACTCTTCCGCAAGCTCCTTATTAAAGGTAGCGGCAATCACGACGCCCACGGGGAAGCCCACCGAGCCGACGCCCGTAAAGTTATTGTTGATGGAGGACGGGCCGTCGCAGTCGTTCGTGCGCACCTTGCCCACGGACGCCACAGCCGCCGTTTGATAGCCGCCCAGCGAAATGATAGCGTTCATATCGTCCAGCGTCATTTGGTCCATGAGCTTATCCCATTGCGGGTCGTTCTTATCCAGTCCGCGCACGTCCTTCAAAGTGAGGCCGTTTTTCGCGCCCGTGGTAATCGCTTCCGCGCTGGCGTCCTCGTCCATGGCGGTCGCCTCCGCCGTCAGATAGTTGCTGATATTGTAGAATGTGGCCTTCTTATCGGCGGCAAGCTCAAAATCGGTGGGGGCGGCGGTAGCGACGGCGTAGTTAGCGAAGCCGTTGGCGCGGGACAGATACGTGACGTTCCCCGCCGCGAAGTCAAACAGATTCGACGCCGTGATTTTGTCGCTCTCGCGCTTGTTATTGTTGTTGTAGACTACCATTTCCGGCACGTTCCAGACCTGCGAACTGATGGGGGTATGGGAATCCTCGTTGATGGAAATGACGTAGTCTCCGGGTTCCAGCACGTAACTTCTGGAGCGCTGATAGTCATAGGACATCAAATCGTCCTTGTTAATGCTGACGTGTACGGTCTGCGTCTCGCCGGGGTTGAGCAAGTCCGTCTTCTCGAACTGCACCAGATTCGCGGACGCCTTCTCAATGCCGCCGTCGGTGTAGGGCGGATTGCAATAGGCCTGCACGACTTCTTTTCCCGGCGCGCTTCCGGTGTTCGTCACGATTACGTCAAATTCCACGGTCGTTTCGGTCTCCGTGAGGCTGCCCATGGTCTGACTGAAACTCGTGTAGGACAGGCCGTGGCCGAAGGGGTATTGCACGTACTCGTCATAGTTAATCAGTCCCTCAGCGGCGGCGGTCTCGTAGAACCGATAGCCGACGTAAATGCCCTCGACGTAGTTCACGAACGACGGGATAACCTCCGCGCCGCCGAACGACGTGGTAGCCTTGAACTCGTCCATGTTGGTATAGTTGAAGTCGCCGAAGTTATACCACCACGGCGCGGCCTTGAAATCGCGGATGTAGGTATCGACCAGCCGCCCGGACGGGTTCGTTTCGCCGGAGACAATCTCGCCCAGCGCCGCGAAACCGACGTGGCCCTGCGACGGCGCCCAAAT
>JAFSOM010000596.1 GCA_017447005.1 Oscillibacter sp. | reverse complement strand
GCATTACGACGCTTCTGCCGTTCATGGCGTTCGTGTCCATGCTCATCGGCATTATCAACGGCTCCGGCTTCGGCGACGCGTTCGCGCATTTGCTCCAGCCGTTGGCGGGCAACATCTTTGGACTGCTCATTCTGGGCATTATCTGCTCTATTCCCGGCCTGTCGGCGTTACTCGGCCCCGGCGCCGTCATCGCGCAGATTATCGGCGTGCTGATTGGCGAGCAAATCGGTCAGGGCAATATTCCGCCGTCGTTGGCGCTCCCCGCCCTCTTCGCTATCAACTGCCAAGGCGCGTGCGACTTCATCCCCGTGGGCCTCGGCCTTGCGGAAGCGGAAACTGAAACGATTGAAGTCGGCGTCGTGTCCGTCATGTACTCCCGTTTCATCACCGGATGGATTCGCATTCTGCTGGCGTTCGCCGCGAGTTTCGGCCTGTACGCCGCCTGATTTACGCTTTCTCCCTCTCCTCTCTTTTGGATTTCAGGGGCGTCCGTCACAGGCGCGGCGCTCTTGAAATCCCTCTACAAACGTGTTATGCTTTTTCCGTCATATTCAAGGAGGCTCCGCTATGAAGGTTATCTATGAAAACAAGGTCAAGGGCGAGGGCGCGTGCGTCCGCGAGTTCGAGGAGGAAAAAATCCTGATTATCTTCGGCGACAACGCCCCGGAGGAACTCGCGGACTACTGCTATACCGTCAGCGTCAACCCCGTCAACGGGGAAATCAAGCCGGGTCAGACGTTCAAGGTTGACGACCTGTCGCTGAAAATTACGGCTGTCGGCTGGGAGGCGCCCGAAACGCTCAAAGGCTTGGGGCACTGCACGTTCAAATTCAACGGCGCGTCCGAACCCGACCAGCCCGGAACCATCTGCGTTGAGGAACACGACCTTCCCGCCGTCAAAGTCGGAAGCGTCATTCAAATTCTGGAATAAGAAAACGAACGCCGCCGGAAATCTTTTCGGCGGCGTGTCGGCGTATGCAAAAACAGGAGGCGTACAAAATGAAAAGCGGCGCGATTTTTGACATGGACGGTCTGCTGACCGACACCGAGAAGTTTTACAGCCAAAGCTGGCGGGAAACGGCGCGGTTTTTCGGACAGGACTGGGTAGAGGGCTTTGACAAATTCGTAGCGGGTACGAACGGCGAAAAAATGCTGGAAGTCATTCGCGCGCATTTCCCGGACGCGGACGCGCAGGCCTTCATGGATTACTGCATAGCGAACCAGAAACGGCTTGTCAAAGACGAGCTTCGGGAAATGCCGGGAGCGTCGGACATCGCGCGCTTTTTCCGGGAACGCGGCGTCAAGACAGCGGTGGCGAGCAGCAGTCCCTTGGAGACTATTCGTGACAACTTGGGACGTTTGGGAATGCTGGAACTCTTTGACGCCGTAACCAGCGGACAGGAAGTCGCGCCGGGACACGAGAAGCCCGCGCCGGACATTTTTCTGCTTGCGGCGGAGAGAATCGGTTGCGCCCCGGAGGACTGCTATGTGTTCGAGGACGGTATCAATGGCTGTCTTGCCGGAATCGGCGCAGGGTGCGCCACTGTTATGATTCCTGATTTGTTCCAGCCTACGGAGGAACTTCAGCAAAAGTGCGCCGGAATTTTCGGAAGTCTGACGGCGGCAAAGGACGCTGTCATAAACGGACTCCTTTAATGGATTCCATAATATTGTCAAGGTGGGAAAATGACAAAAAAGCTACCGTCATAATCTGGCGGTAGCTTTTTGATAATAATCGCCATGTTTAAGGGAGAAACTACGAACAATCTGGATGAAATGCGGCAAGGCTGTACGTTTATTTGGACTTTCTCAGTTTTCTTCATTGACTGTTACGTCCATCATCCGCTTCAAGTCCTCATAGCTGCAAAATTCGTCCTTCCCGTTCTCCCGAAAGACGTTTTCTCCCCATTGGCACATCTTCAGGATAATCGGGAGGCGCGTCCCAAAATAGCGAACAGTTTTGAATAGTCAGAAATCAAATTTTAGAAATTATTCCTTAACAAACTTGATTTTATTCAAGCAAAATACTCAAAACTTGCATTTTTAGAGTTGCTTTACTCCTTGTAAAGCATTCTCTATTGTTCAGGAAAAATGGGACACGCCATAAAATCCCTCCTATTCTTCCAGCGTTACGCGCAACACGCTACCCGCTTTTTCCAGCAGTTCGGAAATCCCGTCGGCTCGTCCGACAAAATGAACCTTGTAAGGCGTAATCTCCGTGTCACGGAACACCAACGCCAGCGCGTTCCACGCGGCGAAATAATAAACGCAATCCCGTTTCACACGAGCGGTTTCCGCCGCGCCGCGTATCGCCGCTTTCTTCGGCAACGCCGCGTAATACTCATGCTCGCCGGAGCGCGACATATTGAGCGTCACGGGACACATGGCGCGGACGCTTTCTCCCAGCGCGTTGTCCTCCAGTTCCACGGAGAGGGATTGTCCGTCAATCGTCAGCTTCATTGCGCTCACTCCACGTTCTTGATAAGCCTTGCCGGATTGCCGCCAACGAGGACGCCACGACCGCGCCTTCGCCTACCGTGACGCCCGGCAGAATCACGGCCCGCGCTCCAATCCACGCGCCTTTTTTGACAGTCACGGGCTTGAACTGCAAAACCGGCAGGTCTTTGAAATCATGGTTTGCCGTAATAATCGCCGCTTCCGGGCCAATCATGACGCCGTCCTCAATGGTGACGCCGCCGGAGGCCATGTAGGTAAATCCGTGATTGATAAACACGTTCTCGCCCAAAGTCAGGCATTTGGCGCGGTCAATCTCCACGGGCGGAAAGATATTAGAGGACGCGGGGAGCCGCCCCTCGAACAGCTCGTCCAGCGCCTTGCGGATTTCCGGCGTTCCGGGCATGGTATGGTTGATTTGAAAGCACACCTGAAAACTGCGGTTCATCTCCGCTCTCGCAACCGTCGTATAATCCGGGTCTTTCCGGGAGTGAATCCACTCGCCGTTGCGCATCCGCTCAAAGATATCCATTCCGTCACCTCAATATGCGGACGCCACGGCTCGTGTCATGCTCCATACGCCGTCCGTCTTTTTCAACGTGATTTCCTGTTGCAACCGCCAAGTGTGACGCCCGCCGCCGAACACCGCCGCGTTGACGCGGCTTTGTCCGGTCAGTTCCGCCGTGTCGCCGTCCACGCGCACGGGCGTATGCTCATGTTGCGCGGAGTAATAGTTCAGCGTTCCGTTCAAAACGGACTGGATGAAAGCCGCTTTCGGCTGTCTCATTCCCGTCATGTGAACCAGTACGAAACTGTCGTCCAGAACGGCGGAGAGCGCGTCGGCGTCCTTGCGAATCATGGCGTCGTACATCTTCCTGTATTGCTCCTGAATCTGTTCCGTGTCTGTCATTGGACGCTCCTTTTTTTCAGAAGGCGGAAATTTCTATCAATCAAATATCCCGGCGTTATGCAGCCAGTTTTCCACGTTCGCCGCCGCTCCGGAAACGCTTCCGCCGCGCACGGCCAGACCTGTCAGAACCGTCGCGCCGGGACACGCGTCGGCAAGTTCCCTCTGCGTGCCGCCCATGCCGCTGCCCTCATGCGTACAAAGCGGCAGGACAGTTTTTCCCGTGAAGCCGTACTCCTCCAGAAATGTGCGCACAGGCATGGGAAGTCCGCCCCACCAGCAGGGATAAATCAGAATGACGGTATCATAATCTTCCCAGTTGGAAACGCGGGTCGAGAGTTTCGGAGGGGCTTGGGCGCTCTGTTCGGCGCTCGCCTGATTGGTCGTGGCGCGATAGCCGGACGGATACTTTTCCGTTGTTTCAATGGCAAATTCATCTCCGCCGACTGCTGCCTGAACCATATCCGCCAGAAGTTTCGCGTTTCCCACGGCGTTTCCGTCAATCAGGTTAATGCTGGCGGAAGTCGTCGCGTCTACGTTCGGGTCGAAGTCAATGTTGTTGGCGCGTGAGAACCACGCAATCAGCGTCTTTCCTCCGCTGTTCTCCGATTCCATGCCGTCGTAGTAATTTCTTACGCTTGCGGCAATCTCGGCGCGGGTGGCGTTGTCCGTCGGACGGAAGCGGTTGTCGTCCGCGTTCATAATCCCGTTCGCGCCAATCCAGTTGACGGCGGTTCGCGCATAGCCGGAAACTTGCGAAACGTCGGAAAAGTCCGCGTTCCCGGAGGCGACGGGACTTCCCGCGCAACGCCACAGAATCGCCGCAACCTGCTGCCGCGTAACCGGGTCATTACGACCGAAAAAGCCGTCGGCGTATCCGTTCATCAGCCCTTCCGTCGAAGCCCAGCCGACAGCGGCGGCGAACGCGTCCGACGCGCCGACATCCGGAAAGCGCGACTGTCCGTTGACCGCGGGGCTTCCGGCGGCGCGGTACAGAACTGCGGAAAACTGCGCTCTGGTGACGCTTTCATCCGGGCCGAAAGTTCCGCCGCCGTAACCGCCCATAACGCCCTTTTCGCTGGCCCAGACGACAGCCTCCGCGTACCACGCGTCGGGGCGGACATCGGAAAAGCCCGTCGCCAAGACCGGGAAAGCGAATCCCGCCGCCAGTGCCAGCGATAAAAACAGGGAAATCAAGCGTTTTGGTTTCATACGCGGCCTCCTTTTCCGCGCCTTGCGGCGCACAGTTTCAGCAGTTTTCCAAGGGAATAACCCATCGCGGCGAAGAGAACCATCACCGCCAGATAATCCGCGAAAAAGAAAATGCGCGGCTCCGAAAAGTCGAAAAATGCGAATTGAGAGCGCAGGAACATATAAGCCGGAATCTCCCGGCGAATAAACGCGAACGCCCCGTACAGCGAAACGGCGGTCACGGGATATTTCAGCCAGCCGGGTTTCCTTTTCAGCATAGCGTCGATATGCAGTCCCAAATGGACGCACATCAGGACGTAGCCCCAGTAGGCAAGGCATAAATGTACTGTCCGTGCGTCGGCGGCAAGCCCCGCCGTGGGCAGAAATGTAAAGAGATGTTTGGACATGGCGATTCCGCTCAATGGCAGGCAGAGCATGACGACGGACAGCGCCAGATTTACCGCCGCATTGAATGCGCGATAAGCGTTATAGCGGCCCCTGAAAAGATTCCTCCACCAGTTTACGTGCATGGCGTGGTGCGCTATGAACAACGCGAACAGAATGACGCCCTCCGCCTCATGAAAAGTTTCGCCAATCAGGGAATAGGCCATTTGCAGGGGCAGCATGACGGTCAGCAGAATGTCAACCGCCATGCGCGCCCGTTTGCCGCTTTTCATCATGTTTGGGGTTTCAGGGAGCCGTAGAAGTAGCTGGCCGTCGCCCCGCCGTCAATCAGGAACGTGGAGCCGGTGATGAACGCGCCCGCGTCGCTCATGAGCAGTTCCGCCACGTTCGCCACCTCGTCCGCCGTCCCCGGACGCCCCGCCGGACACTTCGCGAACATATTCTTGTAGAAGTCGCCGCGCGGGCCGTTGAACTCGTCGAGCGCCAGCGGCGTGACGATAATCCCGGGGGCGATATCGTTCAGCCGCGCGCCCCGCGCCCCCCACTTGACCGCTTCCGCCATGACGCGCTTTTCGTTGCAACGCTTCGCCAACTGGTAGGCGTGGAGCGTGTCGCGGATGTTCTCCGGCTTGAGAATGTCCAGATTCAGCAGTTCTTCTGTGGGAGTAGTAGCAAGCTGTTCGTCCTGTTCCGCCGTCAGCGCGGGCATACGGTGTCCCGATTGGCTGGAAATCGTCACGCCGCAACCGCCCTCCGCAATGACCTTTCCTACTTCTTCCAGCAGGACAGCGGTTCCGTAAAGGTCCACTTTCAAAATAGCCTCAACGGGAGCCTGAGAGGGGGAGACGCCCGCCGCGTTTACGAGCATTTTGATGGGGCCGCACTTTTGCGCTTCCTCAATCAGATTGCGGACAGATTCGCGGGAGGAAATGTCGCACTCTGCGGGAACTACGTCAAAACCCGCCTCGTTCATGATTTTCCCGACAGCCCTCGCGTTTTCCAGTTTCTTGTCGCCCAGCGCGATTTTCTTTCCGAATCCAACGCGGCGGGCAATCGCCATGCCAATCTGTCCCGCGCCGGTCAGAATCAATACGTCTTTGCTCATATTGCGCCCTCCTGAAATTAAACGCACTTCTTCGCCCAAGACGCCACGGCGCTTTCGCTCCGGGCGGCGTCCGCGCCGTGTACGGCAAGCCCTTTGCCGACTTTCGCGCCCTTGCAGGCCTTTTGCAAATCCCGCTCGCAATGTCCGAGGCCGCTTCCCTCGTGGGTCATCAGGGCGAACACGTTCTTGCCCGTCCAGTCCAAGCGCTCCAACTGGCTGAACACCGCGCAAGGATACGTTCCCCACCAGCACGGGCCGCACACGAACACGTTGTCGTAGTCCGCGACGCTGTCCAGATACCGCTTGAGTTCAGGCCGCGCCTTTGCGCGGACTTCCTCCTGCGCCTCTTGCGTACAGGTCATGTAATCGGCGGAATACGCCTTGACCGTCTCAATCTCGAAAAGGTCGCCGCCCACGGCCTTCTGGATGAACTCCGCGCAAATCTCCGTGTTGCCTTTTTTCAGGCTGACGACGGAGCCGTTGACGTAGTTCTGCCCCTTCCGGGAATAGTAGATGATAAGATTCTTTGCCATGATAGATACCGCCTTTCAGTTTTTCGCCTGTTCCGCCGCCGCGTTGACGCAACGCAGAGCGTTCAAACTCCGGGGATAGCCGATGAACGGCAGGCAGTTGGAGACAACCCGAATCAGAAACGTCTTGTCGTTGCCAATGCGCATATTCGCCGCCGCGTGGCTGGTCAACTGCGGCTCGCAACCGCCCTGCGCCGCCAGAAAACAGAACGTAACCATTTCGCGCTGTTTGTAGTCCAGCCCGGTACGGGTGTAATAGTCGCCGAAGCAGTTGTCCGCCAGCCACAGGTTGATATGCCGGGATTCCTCCGGGCCGGACTGCCAGAAGTCGCGCATTCCCTCGCCGAAAATGTCAACCTGCGTCTGCGTCCCCTGCTCCCGGCGATTGTCCATGGTCGTTGTGGCCTGACCTTCCAGCGGAAGTTTCACGCCCTGCGCTTCCAGAACCTCATTGGCCGCTTTCAGGAAGGGGAACACGCGCCCGACGCCCAGATACGCCACGGCCTGATAGGTTACTTCCTTTACCTCTATCGGCGTGACGCCGAAGTTCAGCGCGGCGGGAACCATCGCCCGGAACTCGTCAACGCCCTGACAGCCCAGAAGCGTCGCCAGAATCGCCAGAAAGCGGGTTTTGTCGTCCAGTCCCTGCCCCGGCTGATTCAGAACCTCGTCGAAGGCGAAGTTGTCGAAACGCTCGATAAACTCCGGGTCGGTTTCCAGAAACTTGGAGACATAGCCGGGGAAAATCTTTTCGTGATACGCTTTCGCAAACTCGGAAATCGCTATGCTGTGCTCCTTATTTCTTCACGTCTGAAAGCCGGCGCGTCAACCCATGCCCGAACCCGCAATCATCCGCGTTTCGCCCATGTCGTGCGCCTCACTTTCGTTGACAGGCAAATCATACCACAGGAAAACCCCGGAATCAATTCCGATTACTTATCAAGTTGATAAGCACAGCTAATGCGAATCGCGGCTGCCCGCAAACCGGGCTTTCAACAGCGCCGCGAACGGCTCCATATAGCGTCCGGGATTGTCCTTTTTCCAGAACGCGCAGTAGGTTCGATACGCTTGTTTTCCTTCCCGCAGGAGCGGAATCCGTTTGAGCGCCGAGCCGAAAAACTCACTGCCTTGCGCGCCCTCAACGGGAAGAATCCCCTGTCCCGACGCGACCAGAATCCGGGCATCCTGAAGGTTTTCCGCGAACAGAAACTCTCCGTGAAACCCTACGGCGTCCCGGTAGTAGGAACGCTCATTCTCTCTCCGCTCCTCCGACGCCACCAGAACGCAGGGGACGTTTTTCAGGTCGGCGATTTCCACGCCGTCCAGCGCGGCAAGCGGGTCACGGGAAGGCAGTTCGACGAAACAGGGAATCTCCGCAAGCGGCAGATTGACGTACTCGTCCGAAAACGCCCGCCGCTGGTCGTTCCACACTACGTCCGCTTTCCCAAAGCGCAGGGCGTCGTACAAATCCTCGTGACTGCCGTTGATAACATGCAACTGCACGTCCGGGTATTGTTGGGAGAAGTCCGCCACCGCCGCGTGAAATTCCGGGCCGCCGTAATGCCTGAGATAGCCCGCAGTCAGACGCGCCTCGTCCCGATGAGCCAGCCGCGCCGTTTCACAGCGGAGCCGTTCCAAATCCGATGTCAGAATCAGGCTCCGGCGGTAGAAATGCTCTCCGGCGGGCGTCAGCGTAAATTTCCTGTTTTTACGTTCCAGCAGTTTTACGCCCATCTCCTTTTCCAAAGCCTGAATCTGCTGGGAGACGGCGGACTGGGAAACATGGTATTCCTCCGCCGCTTCCGTAAAGCTGTTGTTTCGGACGACCGCCTGAAAATACTGAATCTGACGAAGCAACATTGCAAGCCTCTCCTTTCCGTCGCTCTCGCCTCCGCGCCTCTCCCGGACGCGGGAGCGTGCAGGAGAATTGGCGTCATCCCGTATCAGCCACTCCCGCCTTTTCACATTATAATTCGCAAAAGCCGCGAAATCAATCCGGATTGCTTATGAAGTTGATAAGCGTAACTTATCAAAACTCTCTGCGATTTAATTTTTTAATTGATTATTTAATTTTTCTATTGGACTTTGCCTGAAAACGGATGTATAATGCCGCTATCGACCGGTCAGAGTCGCGGAAAGGAAGGCAGGGCATATGCGGACATTCAAACTGAACGACGGCAACGAAATCCCCTCCGTTGGTTTCGGCGTATTTATGGTGGAACCCAACGGCCCCACGGAGGAAGCGGTTTCCAAGGCGCTCAAGGCGGGATACCGCCTGATTGACACGGCGGCGGCGTATTTCAACGAAGAGGACGTGGGCCGCGCCATCCGCAAGAGCGGCGTCCCCAGAGAGGAAATTTACGTCACGTCCAAACTGTGGATGCAGGATTACGGCTATGAGGCCGCGAAAGCGGGCATTGACGCCTCGCTGAAAAAGCTGGGCACGGATTATATGGACCTCTACCTTCTCCACCAGCCCTACAAGGACACGGCAGGCGCGTGGAAAGCCATGGAGGAAGCGGTTCGGGCCGGAAAGATTCGCTCCATCGGCGTCAGCAACCACACCGTGAAGTTCCTCGAAAAGCTGATTCCTCAAATGGAAATCAAGCCAGCGGTCAATCAAATGGAGTGCAACCCGTTCTTCCAGCAGAAGGAACTGCGCCGCTATATGGAGCCTTACGGCATTCGTCTGGAAGCGTGGTATCCTCTGGGACACGGCGCCAGGGCGCTGTTTGAGAATCCGGTTCTGACGAAACTGGCGGAGAAGTACGGGAAGAACGCGGGACAGGTCATTTTGCGCTGGCATTTCCAAGAGGGGATTGTGGCGCTCCCCAAGGCGACCAGCCAAGCCCACATTGAGGGCAATCTCGACATTTTCGATTTCGGCCTTACCGACGCGGAGATGGACGAAATCCGGGCGCTGGATACCGGGAAAGGAACCCATGACCCGGACGACATGAGCAACGAGGCGGCGCTTTCCAGATACAATGTGCATGAGTGAGCGGCGTCCCAAAATCCCAATTCGGCGTTCCGTCCCGGTCGGGACTGGGACTGCACACTTTATTTTCAGGAGGTAACAGGTATGTCTTTGGAAATTCTGGAAGCGAAGGAAGCCATCCGGGAAGTTATCGACGGGTTCTCCAATCTGGAATGCGACGTTCACGCGCAGGCCCCGTTTTTCACGGAGGACACCCATGTCATGGTCTACATGGGCGGCAAGCTGACTATGGACATCCACGGCGCGGCGGAACTGGAAAAGCAGTTTTCCGCCTTCACGGTGGGCGTCAAGGCTTCCCACCACATGAACGGACAGCAGGTCATCACGGTGAACGGCGACGAGGCTACCGACACGCATTACTGCCGCGCCGCGCTGGTGACGGAAGAGGACGGCAAGGAATATATCTCCGATAACTACATCCGCTATACGGATACGCTGGTCAAAGCGAACGGTCAGTGGCGCATTAAGGTGCGGGAACAGCATTTCCTGATTGCCGAAAAGCGTCTCATGAACGCCTGACGGCATTGCGGAAAGTCCCCGCCGCAGTCTGACCGCGATTCGCAGGGGAGAAGCCAGCAAAGTCCGGGGAAACCGTAAAGGTCGGCTTCCCCGGGTTTTACTGACTCGCCCCCGCGAATCGCATTCAGACTGCGTCGGGGCTTTTCGCAATGACCTGTGCGGAGTGTCCGTTCGCCGCTTGCGTCAGGCGTTC
>JAFSOM010000595.1 GCA_017447005.1 Oscillibacter sp. | reverse complement strand
GGCTATCAGTTGAACGGCAACCCGCAAAACATCAAGATTGCCTCCGGCAAGGATAACGCGCTGACGTTCTACGATGACCCGCTCTCCACGCTTATCGTTCGCCTTTTCATTGACGGAACGGAGAACGAGCCGATTTCCGGCGCGGCTTTCAAAGTCGTGGACGGAAGCGGCAAATCGGTCGGCCCTGACGATGGCGTCTATTATACCGACCACGCGGGGATGTTCACGCTGGAGAATCTCGAACCCGGCGTGACAATCAAGGCGCGGCTTATCAAAATCGCGGATGAGTTCGTGTTGGACGGAACGCCGCAGGACATTCTGATGGAGTCAGGCGATGTGCAGTCGCTGACCTTCTGGGCGAAACGCGCAGGAAGCCTGACGATTCGCTCTCTGGACAGCGTGACGCGCCAGCCGATTCCGAACGTGGAGTTCAAGGTAACTTACGCGGACGGACGGCCCGTCGATACCGCCAACGGTCAGCAGTCCTCCAACGGACAGTATTTCACGGACGCCAACGGCGAAATCCGCATTACCGGAATTGTCGGAACGGTCGTGGTCACGGAAGAAAAGACCGCCGACAACTACACGATGGACAGCGCGAACCGTTCCCAAACGGTGGTCGTGCGTCCCGCTGACGGGCAGACGCTGACGTTCTTTGACGCGCCCGCGCAGGGCTTGACGGTACAGCTTTACGTCAAGGGAACGACAACGCCGATTTCCGGCGCGAAATTCCTCCTGACGGACGGAACGGGCGCGAAGCTGGGCGATGAAAACGGAGAGTTCACGACGGACGAAAACGGGCGGTTCTCCCTGAGCGGACTGAAACCCGGATTGACCGTAAAAGTGAAGCAGATTTCCACTCTTGACGCCTATATTCCGGACGGAACGCCGAAAACCGTAACGATTAAGACCGACAGCGAACAAACCGTAACAGTGTACAACGCGCCGAAACAGACGCTGACCGTGCGGCTTTACGTCAAGGGAACGGAAACCCCGATTCCGGGCGCGAAGTTCCTGTTGCGCGACAGCGGCGGCGCTCTGGTAGGCGAAAACAACGGCGTCTTTACGACGAACGATAACGGCGAGTTTACGATTATCGGCCTTACTCCGGGCGTGACGATTACCGCCACGCAAACGGAATCCGTAAGCGGATACGTTCTCGACGAAACGCCGCAAAATATCCTGATTAAGAGCGGAAACGCGCAGTCGCTGGCATTTTACAACGCTCCGAAAGGCGCTCTTGTCGTGAAAAAGCTCGACGCCGCGACGGAAGAACCGCTTGCGGGCGCGGAGTTCAAAATTCTTACGATAAGCGGGACGCCCGTGGACGATAACGAGGGCAAAACCTCGACGAAGGGAATTTACCGGACGGACGCTAACGGCGAAATCACGCTGTTGAAGTTGCAACCGGGCGTCTACACGGTCACGGAGACGAAAGCCCCGTCCGGCTACGTTCTCGACAGCGAACCGCACGGCGTCTTTTGTCAAGGGGAAGTTGGTTCTTTCCATAATTAGTTGCTAACTGCCCGAAATCATTGCGACACCGGTTGATAGCGCCACGTTCCGGCAACATCTCACATCGTCTGAGAGGCAGACCAACAAAAACTGGAAAGAACCGGGAAGTGGACTCTTTGCGAAATTAGTCGTTGACTGCCTGAAATCATTTGGACGCTGATGTACACTGTCATGTTCCGGCAACATTTCATATCACCTGAGAAGGTAGACCAACAAAAATCGAAAGGAACTGGAATTTTTCCACACTTCGTTTGCTCTGATGGAAACAGATTCACGATTTTCGAGAAAGCGTGGGCCATTTCTGGTCTTTTTCCGATAAAGTCAACAAATATTCGCTATCGAGATAGTATCCGTTTGCGGATGCGGAGCCGTGGTACTTCCCGTGCAATCCGGGCCAGACAATTTCCAATGCCGGGTCATTCCACGCAATCCCGCCCTCATCGTCAGAGTGATAGAAGTCGTCGCATTTATAGCAAAAATCCGCGTGTTCGGACAATACAAGAAAACCATGCGCGAAGCCTCGCGGAATCAGGAATTGTTTCCGGTTTTCTTCGCTGAGTTCCACACCATAATAACGCCCGTATGTTGTTGAACTTTGCCGAAGGTCTACCGCGACATCGTAAACGCGCCCACGTGTTACCCGCACCAGTTTCGTTTGCGGATAGCGAATCTGATAATGGAGGCCGCGCAGAACGCCTCCGGCGCTTCCGCTTTGATTATCCTGTACAAAATCATAAGATAATCCTGCCTGCCGCATGTCCTCGGCGTTATAGGTTTCCATAAAGTAGCCCCGTTTGTCGCCGTAGACTTTCGGCGTAATCACACACAAGCCCTCAATTCCGCCGACATTGTATTCCACTTGAATCTGTCCCAAAATATCCTCCCTTCTGATTATGCGCTTATCCGTCCTGTTCCGTTGCGAGATACCGCTGAAACGCGTCTTTCCAGTCAGGCAAAGGCGTAAAGCCATTTTCGGAAAGTTTGCTCTTGTCCAGTCTGGAATTGAAAGGCCGCCGCGCCTTGCT
Source organism: Oscillibacter sp. (assembly GCA_017447005.1). Classification (GTDB taxonomy): domain Bacteria; phylum Bacillota; class Clostridia; order Oscillospirales; family Oscillospiraceae; genus Oscillibacter. The sequence continues at coordinate 2,343 of JAFSOM010000595.1, read as the reverse complement.
CAATCCATATTCCGCCGTCGTAACAGGAATGATTTCCGTGGCGTATCCGCACTGCCGGAAAACCTCACAGGCGAAGTCATACCATGAGATGTAACCGCCCTCATTCGTGGCGTGATAACATCCATAGCGTTCCGTTTCCGCCATATCGACCAGAAGCCGCGCAAGGTCAGGCGTATACGTCGGCGTCCCGATTTGGTCATTGACTACGCGAATGGATGAGCGCGTTTTTCCCAATTCGCGCATCGTGCGCACAAAGTTCGCGCCGTGATTTCCGAATACCCACGCTGTGCGGACAATAAAATAGCGTTCCAGCGCGGCTTTGACGGCCTTTTCGCCTTGCAGTTTTGTTTCGCCGTAGTAGTTCAACGGCGCGAAACGTGGCTCATCCGCTTTCCATGGAGTTTCGCCGCTTCCGTCGAATACGTAATCCGTGCTGACATAAATCAGCTTGCAGCCCAGTTTCGCGCAGGCGTTAGCGATATATGCCGTACCTTGCGCGTTGACCGCCCGGACGCGTTTCCGGTTTTCGGGTTCCTCGGCGGCGTCGACCGCCGTCCATGCCGCGCAGTGAATCACGACATCGGGGCGCGTCTCGTTCAGCGTGTCCGCCACCGCCACACCGTCGGTGATATCTACAGAGATATACGGAAACTTCCCAGTTTCGTCCCATTGCAGCCGCGCCCGACTACCGGAAGCTGTCGCGGCGTGTCCCCGGCGGGACAATTCCGGCAACAGGTCATGCCCCAATTGCCCGTTGGCACCCGTCACAAATACTTTCACGACAATTTCTCCCTCGAACCGTACATTTTCTCGTAATAGTTGCGGTATTCGCCGCTGATGATAGGTTTCCACCAGCTTTCGTTTTCCAGATACCACTGAATGGTTTTCTTAATACCGTCAGAGAAACGCGTTTCGGGAAGCCAGCCCAACTCCCGGTGAATCTTGGACGGGTCGATAGCGTAACGCATATCGTGGCCTTTTCGGTCAGTGACATACGTTATCAGACTTTCGGGCTTGCCCAACTTGTGACAAATCAGCTTCACAATGTCGATATTCCGCATTTCATTATGTCCGCCGACATTGTAAACCTCGCCGACCGTCCCGCGCTGGAGAATCAGGTCAATGGCGCGGCAGTGGTCTTCCACGTAGAGCCAGTCGCGCACGTTGATTCCCTGTCCGTAGACCGGGAGCGGCTGATTATGCAGGGCGTTGATAATCATCAGCGGAATGAGCTTTTCTGGAAAATGATACGGGCCATAGTTATTACTGCACCGGCTGACCGTGACGGGCAGTCCGTAAGTACGATAATAGGCCAAAGTAAGCAAATCCGCGCCCGCCTTGGAAGAGGAGTAGGGACTTGACGTGTGAATCGGCGTTTCTTCCGTGAAGAACAAATCCGGGCGGTCAAGCGGCAAATCTCCGTAGACCTCATCCGTGGAAACCTGATGATAGCGTCTGACGCCGTATTTTCGGGATGCGTCCATCAATACGGAAGTCCCGATAATATTCGTTTGCAGGAAGATTTCCGGGCTTTCAATGCTTCTGTCCACGTGGCTTTCCGCCGCGAAGTTGACGACGATTTCCGGCTTTTCCTCCGCGAACAGTGCTTCAACCCCCGCACGGTCGCAGATGTCCAGTTTGACAAAACGGAAGTTCGGCTTATCCATCACAGGAGCCAGCGTACTCAGATTTCCCGCGTAGGTCAGTTTATCCAGACAGATTACCCGGTCTTCCGGATGTTCCCGCAACCAGTAAAAGATAAAGTTGCTTCCGATAAATCCGGCTCCGCCGGTTACGATAATGGTCATGGTTTGATTCCTTTCCGCGCCGTCAGTGCAACGTGTCCTGATATTTGCCGTCCAGTACGTCTTTGAGATACTGTCCGTACTGGTTCTTTTTCAGCGTCTCGTAGACTTTCAGCACGTCCTCCCGGCGAATCCAGCCGTTGAGATACGCGATTTCCTCCAGACAGCCGATTTTCCGGTGTTGATGTTGTTCCACCGTCTTGACAAAGTTCGTGGCGTCGACAAGGCTTTCATGCGTCCCCGTGTCCAGCCACGTGAAACCTTGTCCGAGCAGTTCCACGTTCAGGCGTCCGGCATCCAAGTAAATGCGGTTCAAGTCCGTGATTTCCAGTTCCCCACGCGCCGAGGGCTTCAACTGTTTCGCGTATTCCACAACCTGATTGTCATAGAAGTACAGCCCCGTCACGCAATAGTTACTTTTCGGCTTGGCGGGCTTTTCCTCAATGGAAACCGCGTGTCCGTGCGCGTCGAACTCCACGATTCCGAAACGTTCCGGGTCGTCCACATAATAGCCGAACACGGTTGCGCCGCGTCCCTG
>JAFSOM010000053.1 GCA_017447005.1 Oscillibacter sp. | reverse complement strand
GGTAGAGGAACGCCTTTGCGAAGTTATCTGCGCTTTAACAAATGAAACCGTTGTTCATATCACAAAACGGGACTGGCTTGGGAAGTTGTTTTTGTCGACTGGTTAAAACGGAAATAGTATCAGACCGCTGATTGATTCGGACACGATTACCGCCGCCATAGACTGCGTCCACAGACACGGCTCCGCTATCACTATTTCCCCGGCGCAAGAGACGATAGCGATTAAAACGGAAGGCGATACAGTAGGCGAGATTTTTGAACGGAGTCGGTGCGAGATTGCGAAAGCGCCTCAGTGTTTTTACCTTGGAGACCTCGTCCGGGTACATAACCGCGCTTTCGAGGAGGGTATGACGGACTGTATCGACACAGCCTTTTTGATGAAATCTTACGGCTTCTCCCTGTATACGGTTGCGGGACTGCCGGAAAACATCAAAATTACCTCACCAATCGATTTCTATATTTTCAGGGCCATCATCGATGCCCGAGAGAACTCCCAGATATTTGGCTGAGGGACGCCGGATAACCATCTCCTACCGCTGGAACGGGAAGACATTCATCGGCTTGGCTCAATGATTGATTCGGAATTTCGGGCGGAAATCCAGTTGAACTCAGGAAATATGGCCCGTTAGAAAAGCCAGTTTCCGGCGAACCGAAATCGGCAGTAAACCGGAAATGAACCGAAAGGGTGGAATAAAATGCAGACGAGAAAGAGTGTCAGCGTTATTGTACCGGTCTATCAGGCGGAGGACACCGTGACGCGGTGCGTAGACAGCATACTGGCGGCCATGGGGCCGGAAGATGAGTTGATTCTGGTAGACGACGGTTCCAAGGACGGAAGCGTTGCTCTGTGTCAGGAGGCCGCGGAACGGGATAGCCGTATCCGGCTGATTCGTCAGAAAAACAGCGGCTCCGGGGCTGCCCGAAATAACGGAATAGACCATGCCGGCGGCTACTATGTCCTCTTTGTAGACGCGGACGACTGGGTCGAACCGGATATCATTTCCACCCTGACGGAAGCCGCGGAGCAGCGGGACTGCGACATTGTGATTTGCAGCCACAATATTCACTTCACGGACGGTACAGTGCGGCAACTGACATATGCCTACCAGGAATGCGGGATGGAGGAGAGTCATCGAGCCATTTTCCGGATTAGCAAAGCGCCATGGGGGAAATTGTACAAAAAAGAGCTTCTCGACCGGTACGGAATCAGATTTCCGGAGCAGAGAAGGGCGCAGGATGTGATGTTTAATTTTGAATACTTTGACCACGTCCGCAAATGCGCGTTGCTGGACAGCGTTTGCTATCACTATCAGCACAACAACCTTGTGAGTTTCAAAAAGAAGTTCCCGGACAATATTTTTGAAATGTATGTAAACGCAGTGGACTTTATGTATCAATGCGCGCAGAAGTGGAACCTGGTCGGCGATGTGGAGATAGAGGAAATCATAGGGAATTTCCTGATGAACGCGCTGGATAAATGCCTTGCCGTGAGTATTCTGGGGGAGTATTCCCCGGAACAACGGAGGAATATACTGAACGGAATCATCCATCACCGGATTCTCGGCGAGGCGTTTGGCAGATTTCATTCCGGTTCTGCGTATCATAGGCTTCTGAAGGCTCTGATTCGCCTCGGAAATCCCGCCGCAATTGTCGCAGTTGTCAAACTTAAATACCGAATCCGGAACCAAACAAGCTACTAGGGGGCGCTTTCTTGTTATATACGCTGTATTTCCTGGGCGCCGCAGGTTCCCTGCTTGCGCTGGTCAGGTACAAAAATATCATCAACCCGATTACGGTTTTCGGATTCTATTGGCTGGCGCAGAGCATTCTCTCCAGTTTTGGTCTGTTTCAGTTCTATAAGCCGCAGGAAGACACTCTGCTGATTGTCGCGGCGGGGATTCTGGCCTTTGCCATGGGTGGATTTCTCGCGGAGATTCTGAACTTCCGTCTGTCATGTGGAAATTGGGTATTCTTTGACAGGCGGATTGGAAAGTTGAAAACTTGGATGGTCTATGGAATGTACGCCATTGTGATTCTGTACTCCATGGTGCGCTCCTTTGGCGCCGTCGCTATGTTGTTGCGAGGGGGTTCTTTGGACGCGGTCCGCGACGCTTACTATAGCGATGACAGTGTGAGCGGTTCCGGCTCTTTGTTCACCATAGTGGATAGTTTTGTCCTCAAACCGCTCACCATGGCCCTGATTCCAATATCCTGCGCGGAACTGTTCGTGGAAAAGAAGAACCGGAAACTGATTATCCTTGCAATTTCGACCATGATTCTGTTTGTGCTCATACTAATTCCGGTTTAGAGCGTCGATATGCCACAAGGCGCAAATCAGGCTATTAGCGCGTTTCCTCATTGGGCTTATCTACTCTTTATATCGGAAATAGTATCAGTAGCGGCGGCAGGTCTATGATTGCATACTTCGCAATAGATTTAATGGTCTGCGCTATGATGAGCGAACATCGGAGCATGTTGGGCGAGTATCGGGTCAAGCTAAATCGCGGACAGAAGCGGATGCTCTTTCGTCTTCTCGGGGCCGCCTGTGCGCTTGTTCTGCTTATCACTGCAAACAGACATGTGGATACCAACTTTCTGGCGGAGGCGTATCGTTATTTTTGCGGAGCGATGACCCAGTTTGATGTCCGTCTCCATTCTTTTTTGGAAAACCCGGTCTATACTCACGGCTATACCTCTTTCCGCGGCTTTATTATGCCGATTGGCGTGATTCTCAAAAAGATTATCGGCTTTGATTACTCGGACACCTATGTATACGCCGCCAGTATTGGGAGTGAACTCCAAGAAAAATCTGTGCTTGTGGGGCCGCAGGTGTGGATGAAAGTATTCGTTACGCTGTTTTACTTCTTTTACGTCGATGGCGGTTTCCCGGCAGTGATTCTGCTGTCGGCGCTCTACGGCTTTTTCGCCAATCGGATGTTTCTCAGGGCAAAAGCGGAGCCAAACGGCAGGAATCTCGCCATTTTCGCCTTTTTCATGCAGGGGATTTTCATGTCGATGGTGCGGATTCAGTTTTACATTCCGGGCTACGCGTGGGGACTGCTTGTTATCATCTTTTCGTACAGGAGGGGCGGGAGAAAGAATGAGTATCTGTCGGCGCCGCTTTGAGATTGACCCGCTGAAAACCATCGGCGCGCTAACTGGAAAAAAGTCATGAAAAATGCAATATCTACCCTGAAACGGAATCTGATATACAGCGCGGCATATCAGATTTTCAACATTCTGATTCCCCTGATTACCGCGCCATATGTAGCGAGGGTTCTTGGCGTGAACAATATCGGCCTGTATTCCGTCTCCTTCTCCATAGCGCATATTTTCCAGTCCGTTGCATATCTTGGTCTGAATAATTACGGAACAAGAGCCATTGCGCGGACGAGGCACAGCCGGGAGGAGACGAGCCGGAGATTCTGCGAGATTTTCTGTATGCAAGCCCTCTCAGGCGTGTTGACGCTTGGCGCGTACTTTCTCTACTGCACCCGCATGGAGGGGGTTGAAAGAGCCTTGGCGCTCATCAGCTCTCTTTATGTGGCGGTTGCGTGTATAGACATCTCATGGTTTTATTTTGGTCTGGAAAACTTTCGGGTTACCGTTATCCGTAATATGTTGATTCGGCTTCTCTCCGCCGCCGCAGTCTTTCTCTTTGTAAAAACTGACGCGGACCTCCTGATATACATGGCCATTGTGATGGGCGGGACATTTTTGGGACAGATAACTCTTTGGTTTTATCTGGGCCAGTATGTTTCTTTGGTTCGGGTCTCTCCCCGGAACGTTGTCCGCCACATCAAGCCGAATCTCATTCTCTTCATTCCGGTCATTTCCATAAATGTCTACAAGTACATGGACAAGGTCATGATTGGGGCGTTGAGCGACACGTTTCAGGCGGGCCTGTATGAGAGCGCCGAGAAAATTACCAGAGTTCCTTCCAGTGTTCTCACCGCCTTCGGCATGGTGATGCTGTCCAGAGCGTCGGGACGCGATGGGGAACACAATGGAAGGAAAAGCGTTACAGTCAGTATGATTCTGATAATGTTCGCCGCCTCTCTGATGTGCTTTGGAATTATGGCCTGCGCGGATATGTTTGTACCCGTATACTACGGGGCCGGATATGAGGGCTGTATTATTCCGATGCAGTGTCTCTCTCTCACGGTTCTTTCGATTGCATGGGCAAGCGTTATCAGGACACAATGCCTGATTCCAAACGGCCATGATAGGTTTTTTGCCGTCTCCATCACCGCCGGAGCGGTTACAAACTTCCTTCTGAACTGGTTCCTGATTCGGAAAATGGGCGCTATGGGCGCGGTGATTGCCACCGTGGTCACAGAAACGCTGATTGCCATACTTCAGACGGTGTACTGCCGGACGGAGTTTGATTTGCCGGAATGTCTGCGTTCTTCCGCGCCTTTTGTGTGTTTCGGGGCGATGACCTGCGCTGCCGCTGGAATCTCAAAACGGATGGAGGCTGACCCTGTACGGCTGATTCTATTGGTTGCGGCGTTTTCCGGCATGTACGGCATACTGTCGTTTGCGTATCTGTATCAGCGCCACAGACCGATTCTGCGGATGATTCTGCCTGACAGAAAGGCGAGGAGAAAACGACATGAAAAAAGCAGTGATTGCGGGAATCAATCAGGAGACAAGGATTGATTTAATCCGCTCCATTTTGGAACCCGCTTACGACGTGACTGTTCTGGTGCAGGACTTTGACCATGTTACCAGAGACTACAAGGTGAGGCGTCGGGCGGATTATGAATACGTCCACATGCCGCGGTTTCGGAAAAACCTGTCGGCGGGCAGAATCATGAGCTATATCCGGTGGTCCGCCAATGTCTACCGCAGAATTTGCGAGATAGAGCCGGATATGCTATACGTGATTCTTCCGCCGAACTCCCTGGCATGGCAAAGCATGCGCTACTGTCGGCGGCGCCCGGGCGTAAAACTGATTACGGACATTTATAACGTCTGGCCGGAGGCGTTGCCCGTGGCTCGTCTTGGAAAGGCCGCGTCGCTCCCAACAGCGGTATGGAGAGATATGAGAAACCGGGCCTTGAACGCCTCCGCGCTGACGTTCACGGAGTGTAATCTCTACCGGGATATTCTCTCCGAACAGGTGGATGTCAGTCGGTTTGTGACCCTGTATCTCTGTAAGCCTCAGGAAGAGTCTGTGCTGAAGAGCGTAGAAAAGAAGATAGAGGAATACAAGACTCTATCCCCCTCGGGGGGGGGGGAGAGAAGGACAACGGGATGTCCGAAGCCGTGGCGTGCGCTTTGGCTATCTGGGCAATCTGAATAACATCATAGACATAGAGGGGATGTGTTCGGTCGTACAGCGGGTTTGCGCGCTGGGCGTCCCCGTCCGCTGTTCCGTGATTGGAAAGGGAGAGCGGGAACAGACAGTGGTCTCCCGGCTGGAACAGGCCGGAGCGCAGGTTTCCTTTTACGGCCCGATTTATGATGAAAATCGAAAACTGGAGATTCTGGGCGAGACGGACTTCTGTTTCAATATGTTCAAAAGCTCCGTGGTTGTGGGCTTGACGACCAAAAGCACGGATTATTTTTCATTCGGACTTCCTATCATCAATACCATCCGGGGCGACACATGGGATATGGTGCGGACTTCCGGCGTCGGAATCAATGATACCGGGGACAATGAGGAGGAAATCCTGCGAGCCATCGAGACGGGAGAGATTGTCCGCATGAAGCGCGCGGCGTTTGCCCTGTACCGCCAACTGTTTACCCGGCAGGTTCTAAGCGACATAGTCAGAGACAGTTTCCATGCAATCGGCATATTGTAAAGCCGCGGGACGGCGCGTGGCCCATGAGCGGCGGATAACGGACGGAAGGGGCGTGTTGTTCTTTGGACGCGACAGCAAGCGGCGGCTTTCTGGTGACAGGGGCCTCCGGACTGATTGGGAAACGAACCGTTGCGCGTCTCCTTGACACGGGGGCCAGAATCCTTGTGGCTGTGCGCAATATGGAAAAAGCGCGCAACCTCTTTGGCGACCGCGTAGAATACCTGTGCGGCGATGTGACGGAACTTCCGCTGGAAGACAGAGGCGTGCATTACATCATTCACTGCGCGTCCAATACGTCTAGCGCTTCCTTTGTCAGGACGCCGGTAGACGTGATGACGACCAATGTTCTGGGTACAAGGCGCGTGCTTGAGTTTGCCCGCCGGAATCCGGTTCGCTCTATGGTGTACCTGTCCACCATGGAGGTTTACGGCGCGCCGACGACAGATGAAAAAATCGGTGAACAGTATCCTTGCAATCTGGACAACATGTCCGTCCGCTCTAGCTATCCTGAGAGCAAGCGGGCGTGCGAAACTCTATGCGCCGCGTACTTTGCCCAATATGGCGTTCCCGCAAGAGCGCTCCGGCTGACGCAGACTTTTGGCCCCGGCGTGGAATATGGCGATGGTCGCGTTTTCGCCGAGTTCGCCAGATGTGTCATTGAGGGAAGGGACATTGTCCTTCACACTAGGGGAGAGACCAAAAGAAGCTACTTATACTTGGATGACGCGGTGGACGCCATTCTGACAGTACTGTTGCACGGCAGGCCCGGGGAGGCCTATAACGCGGCGAACGAGGAAACCTATTGCTCTATCCTGGAAATGGCCCGCATGGTGGCGGAATTGTACGCGGAGAGGAAAGTCCGGGTTCTGGTTCAACCGGACGACGACGGAACGCCCTTCGGGTATGCGCCGACGCTCCATATGAATCTTGATACCGCAAAACTGCGGCGTCTTGGCTGGCGGCCCCGTACCGGTCTGGAGGAGATGTTCCGTCTGCTGATTGCGGATATGGAAGAGAAAAAGGGCGAATGCGCGTATCCCCCGCAAAACAGGCGCGAATAGGGCGCGTCTGTCAGTTTGCCAACGGCGTAAATCAGCTTGCCGCTATGGGCTACTCTTGAACGGTTTTGAGGAGACGACATGAAAGGCATTATTCTCGCGGGAGGCGCCGGAACGCGTCTCTATCCGCTGACTATGGTAACATCAAAGCAACTTCTTCCGGTCTATGACAAACCCATGATTTATTACCCGCTCTCTACGCTTATGCTTGCGGGAATCAGGGAAATCCTGATTATCAGCACGCCGGAGGACACGCCGCGCTTTGAAGCTCTGCTGGGCGGCGGCAGTCAGTTTGGGTTGTCGCTCTCCT
>JAFSOM010000594.1 GCA_017447005.1 Oscillibacter sp. | reverse complement strand
GAATGTTTTCGATATTCGCGCCCCGGAAACTGTAAATGGACTGGTCGTCGTCGCCGACTACGCACAAATTGCCCCATCCGCCCGCCAACAGCGACGTTAAAAGCTCCTGTATATGGTTCGTGTCCTGATACTCGTCCACGAGGACATAGCGGAACTGCCGCTGATAATGTTCCAGAACGTCCGGTTCCTGTTGTAGCAACGTGACCGTATAGAACAAGATGTCGTCAAAATCCAGCGCGTTCGCGGCGCGGAGACGCTTCTGGTATTCGGCGTAAATCCGGGCGATTCTGTTCTTTGTCCAGTCCTTTTCGATACTGTATTATTTAGCGTACTCCTTCGGGCCAATAAAGAGGTCTTTCGCCCAGCCGATTTCCGAATGCACGCTTCTGGGCGAAAAGCTCTTGGCGTCCAGATTCAACTCTTTCACGATGTCTTTCAGTACGCGCTGGGAATCGTCCGTATCGTAGATAGTAAACGTGCGCTCAAATCCGATACGCTCAATATAGCGCCGCAGAATGCGCACGCAGGCCGAATGAAACGTGGACGCCCACACATCGTTCGCCACGGGTCCGAGACGCGCCGCGAGACGTTCCTTGAGTTCCCCGGCGGCCTTGTTCGTAAACGTGATGGCGATAATCTCCCACGGGCGCGGCGGGTCGATGGCGCAAAGTTCCCGGGCGCGGGCAAATTCCGCGTCGTCGGGCTGTTCCGGAAAGCGTTCCAGAAACTCCAAATCGTCCGCCGTCGCCCAATCCGGCGTAAAGTCCGTGTCGCTTCCCCGCCCGTAAGTCAGAAGCGTGTAGATTCGTTGAATCAGCACGGTTGTTTTCCCGCTTCCGGCCCCGGCGAGTAATAACAAGGGGCCTTCCGTCGTCATGGCGGCCTTTCGCTGCATGGGATTCAGGCGCCGCAAGTCCGTTTCGATGACCTTACGCCGTGCGGCGCGGTAACGTTCCTCAAATTCGCTCATAGTCCAAACTCCGCTCTTCTTTGGCATTACAGGAAACGCGCTTTCCGTGTCGCCGCTTGTCCGGATACGGAAAGCGCGTTCAAATCCGTTTCCCCCGCCCCTGAAAGGGGAGAGGTCAATTCAAGAAGTCCTTCAGTTTCTTGCTCCGGCTGGGGTGACGGAGTTTCCGTAACGCCTTCGCCTCAATCTGCCGTATCCGCTCCCGCGTGACGTTAAATTCCTTGCCGACTTCCTCCAATGTCCGCGTGCGCCCGTCCTCAATGCCGAAACGGAGTTTGAGAACCTTTTCCTCACGCGGCGTCAGCGTGGCGAGCACTTCCATGAGCTGTTCCTTCAAGAGCGTGAACGACGCCGCCTCCGACGGTTCCGACGCGCCCTCATCCGGGATAAAGTCGCCTAAATGCGAATCCTCCTCTTCGCCGATGGGCGTCTCCAGCGACACCGGTTCCTGCGCGATTTTCAGAATTTCCCGCACTTTCTCCACGGGCATATTCATTTCCTCCGCGATTTCCGTCGGCGTGGGGTCGTGGCCCAACTCCTGCAACAACTGACGGCTTACACGGATAACTTTATTGATGGTCTCCACCATGTGCACGGGAATGCGAATCGTGCGGGCTTGGTCGGCGATAGCGCGTGTGATGGCCTGACGAATCCACCATGTGGCGTATGTCGAGAACTTGTAGCCTTTCGTATAGTCGAACTTCTCCACGGCTTTGATAAGACCCAAATTGCCCTCTTGGATAAGGTCAAGAAAGAGCATGCCGCGTCCGACATAACGCTTGGCAATCGACACCACCAGACGCAGATTCGCTTCGGCGAGTTTCTGTTTAGCGATGTCGCCGCGCTTTTTACGCTTCACAAGCGCGGCCTCCTCATCCGGGGAGTACGGCAACGGCTCCTTGTTTTTCCGTTTCCGGCGCTGTTCGCGTAACTTCTCCTCGGCCTCCACGCCGCTGGTCATGGACTTCGCCAGCGCGATTTCCTCGTCGGGCGTCAAAAGCGGCACTTTGCCGATTTCTTTCAGATACATTCTCACCGGGTCGTCAATGGAAAAACTGTTTACCAACGTATTCGGGTCAACCAGCTCCTCTTCCTCAACTTCGGCGATTTCCTCGGCGGGCGGGTCCTCGTCCGACGGCTCCGGCAACGAATCCGTGTTCCCGCTGATGTCAATGCCCAACTGTTCCAGCGAGTCATAAAACTGGTCCCACTGGGAATTTTCCATTTCCGCGGTCGCGGCTTCCATTTCCGCGGTCGCGGCCTCCCATTCCACGGAATCCAGTTTGCCCTTTTTCTTGCCATGGGCCAACAGTTGACGCAGTTTTTCATTCTGCATAAGCCATGACGCGGCGGGCAATGCGGCAACCTGACTGTCCGTAAGGCGGAGGATTCCGGCCTTGAGCGCTTCCTCATCCGTCATGAGCGGGAGTTCGCCTTTCGGGAGTAGGAAAATGTCCTCCGATTCCTGCGCGGCTTCTCCCGGCGCTGTCTGCGCGTCGGTTTGTCCGGACGCTTGGAAAATCTCATCCTCTTGCGCAGTCTCCGCAACTTCGACAGGCGGCGCCTCTTCCATAGTCTCCGCCGCGTCTACGGTCGCCGTTTCTTCCACGGTCTCCGTAACTTCGACGAGCGGCGCCTCTTCCACAGTCTCCGCAACTTTGACGGGCGGCGCCTCTTCCGCGCTCTCCGTAACTTCGACGGGCGGCGCTTCTTTCACGCTCTCCGTAACTTCGACGGGCGGCGCCTCTTCCACGGCCTCCGCAACTTCGACGGGCGGCGATTCCTTCACGGGTTCAGGAACTTGCGCGGCGATTTTAGACAGTAACGTTTCCAACTGTTCGTTCCGCTTCGCCGCGGGGTCATTTTGTTTTTTTATCATCTCTGCGTTCCTCCCTTGTCCCTTTGTTTTTTATATTTCCGCGTCATTTCCGCTAGATATTCTTTGTCCCTATGCTCCGTCCGCTTCCCGGATTCTTCCCGGATAATCCGTATGTAATCCGAGAGAGCTTTCGGCGCGTTTTCCGATGATTCCCGCTCCTGACAAACCGCGCTGATATGGCTCATTTCCTCCGGCGTCAGTTGTTCCGTCAGAAGGGATAATGAGAGCGGATGTCCGCGCTTTTTGGCGTCCCACAGGATAAAAAAGGCTTTGCCTAAAAGCGGAGAGGAAAACTCTTCCCGCGTCAACGGAAACGGGTCAGGAAAAATGCTGTCGTCCATGAGCAAAAGGCGCACAAGTCCGGCCTCCGCCCGCGCCGAACGCACGTTTTCATAGCGTAAGGCGCGTTCCTGCGGCTGTACTAACTGCGTAGCGGGATTCAATTCACGGCGGAGGGCCTGTTTCCGTTCGCGGGCGTAGGCGGCTTTCGCGGCGCGTTGTACTACTTCCCGCATGGCCTCTTTCGTGACGCCCGCCGCTTCCGCCGCCCGGTGGGTGTAGATGTCGCGCTCAACGGCGTTGTCAATCGTGGCGATGTACTCGCCGACTTCCTGACTGTACTGCAAGCGTCCCTCGTCGGTTTTGAGGTCGTATTTCCCCGCAATGCGCGACATGCGATAATCGGCGGCGCGTTCGCCCTGATTCAGGAGCCGCTCGAACGCGTCCGCGCCCTCAAACTTGATGAAGTCGTCGGGGTCCTGCTTGACGTACTCGCCGCTATCGGTACGCCGTCGCGGGAGTTGCAGGACGCGAATCGTAAATCCCGCCGTGCGCAACACCTCCAAGGCGCGTTCCGACGCGATTTCTCCGGCGCGGTCGTTGTCGTAACAGAATACCAGTTCTTTCTTATGAAAGCGGTTGACGAGTTGCGCCTGTTCGCCCGTCAGGGCCGTGCCCATGGAGGCGACCGCGTTGTCAATCCCGGCCTGATGAAGCGTCACCACGTCCAGATTGCCTTCGCAGAGCAGAAAGCCCGGGCGTTTCGTATTCTTGGCGAGGTTCATTCCGTACAGCACGCGCCGTTTGGAGTACACCGGGGTGTCCGGGGAGTTCATATACTTCGGCTCGGACTTGTCCAAAACCCTGCTCCCGAACGCGACCACATCGCCGCGAATATCCACAACGGGCAACATCAAACGGTTGCGGAACTTGTCGCAAAGTCCGCCCTTGCGCGTTTTAGTCACCAGTCCGGCGTCGAAAAGCTCCTGTTTCATATAGCCCTTGCGCGTCATGGCGTTCATGAGCGCGTCCCACGAGTCCGGCGAGGCGCCCATGCCGAAACGGACGGCGGTTTTCCATAGGATGCTGCGCCGTTGCAGATAGTCCCGGACGGCCTGCCCTTCCGGCGCGCTCTTCAGAAGATGATGGTAAAACAGCGCGGCGTCGCGGTTCAACTGTAACAGGCGGGCGCGTTTACGGGTCTCGTCACGGTTCTGACCGCTTTCGGGGACTTCCAGCCCGGCGCGTTTGGCGAGAAACCGGATTGCGTCCGGGTACGGGAGATTCTCAATTTCCATAATGAAATTGACGACGCCCCCGCCCTTTTTGCACCCGAAACAGTAAAACATCTGCTTGTCCGGGGAGACGCTGAAAGACGGCGTTTTCTCGTGATGAAACGGACAGCAGGCCCAATAATCACTGCCGCGCTTTTTCAGGGTGACGTATCCGCCTACGATGTCGACAATATCGCTGCGGGCGGTAAGGTTGTCCAGAAAAGTCGCCGGAAACGCCATGAAAAAGCCCCCTTTCGGGTCAGTTTAGCCGAAATTCGCGTCCGTCATACGGGAAAACGCGCCCGGGAAGCAAATTTCAGGCCGTTTGCAACGTCTTTCTGACGGAATCCGCCGGAATCGTCCCGAACGAATGCGCTGTAATTATCTTATACCCCGTAATTTTGCGGATTCCTCTTTTTTGGGCCGACGCGTCAAAAAAAGTTTTTGCCGGACGCTTGCGCGTAAAAAATCCCGCCGTGCGCTGTTGTACGGCGGGATTTTTTGCCATTTTGTAAAGAACCTTGCGCAAGCGTAAAGCGACCGAAACGCATGACGCGCCCTCCCCGCGTTATCACGGAGGAGGGCTTTTTGTCGTCACACTGACAGGTTGACAACCTTTACATACGAGAGGCGGCGCGTTATCCAACAAACAACTGCGTCCAGTAATCGCCGGAGGCGACGTAGCCGACGCCCAGACGCGTATAGGATGCGTTGAGAATATTAGCGCGGTGGCCTTCCGAGTTCATCCACGCGTTCACGACTTTTTCCGGCGTGGCGTAGCCGTAGGCGAT
>JAFSOM010000593.1 GCA_017447005.1 Oscillibacter sp. | reverse complement strand
TACTGGCGGGCGCGGCGCTGGATTTGACCGTCACGCCGCGCCTGTTACGCCTTACGCTCGATTGGCTGACCAGTCCCGCCCGGACAGGCTTTCCGTGACATGCGTCGCGGGAGATGGAAGAGCGCCGCACAGATAAGGAACGGCGCTCTTCCGTTGCGCGTTCAGAAACAGCGCTTACATTTCGTATAGCCTTCGCTTTCCAGTTCCTCAATGCTCTTGTTTGTCCATTGGCGGTTATGGTCCGCCATTTCAAAAACGGAAGAGCAATTCGGCTTGTGTATTTTCATGGTGTTCGTGTTCAGCGCATACGAAAATGTCGCTGACGTTGAAGGGGAGGAAGAGACGGAATTTTCCGCGCTCTCCCACGACTTAACCGCCGTTTCCTGCGCGCTTACGCTTTTCTGATGATTCTGAAGCGCCACCGCGACGATTATCACTATCAGCGCGACAACTATCAGCCATACATTCGGGCCTTTTTTACGATAGTACATGAAACCTCTCCTTTGTCCAGCGCGTCACGAATCGCTGTCCTCCGCGGCTTCCGCTTCCGGGATGTCCCGTAAGGCGCAGCTCCCCGTCGTTCAGCGGATGATATAGGCCTTGAGAATCTGCGCAATATAGGTTGTGTGCGCGTCGCCCTGCGGGTAGAACTTCTCCCGGAGAACGTCCGGCAGTCCGGAAAGCGCCTGCTCCTGCGCGTACAGTACCTTGCATTCCAGCGTCAGCGGGTACTCGCGCACGCCCGGCGTCCGATTGACTTCCGACGGCTCCAGCGTCAGTCCGGCCTCCTTGACCTTGTCGATGTCCTGGCCCGACTGCGACCCGCATACTTTCGTAATAACGGCGTCCGGTTCGCCGAGCGGAATACTGAGCGTAAATTCGCCCGTCTTGTCGATTTGCGCCTTGCTGTAACGGCTCTCCCGGACATAGGCGACAAACGTCGGCATACCCCACGTCAGGCCCAGATTCCCCCAAGCAATCACCATGGCGTTGAACTTGTCGCCGTTGGTATTGAGCAGAATCCCCTTGGACAGGGCCTCTTGAATATGTTCCGCGTAGTCCGAAAGTCTGACAGCCTCTTTCATAACATGGTCTCTCCTTACTCCTCCGCGTTTGGGCGGTTCGTTCCCTCTATTGTACGTGACAAACGGCGTTTCTGTCAACCGGAATCTTGCGTTTTGCAGGGCGGGGTATGCGTAAAGCGTTACTTGGCAAGTTGCGCGCAATCGAACCCCTCCCCCTGTCCCCTTTCCCTTTCAGGGGCGGGGGAACGAAACCCGAAAGGGCGATAAGAAAAATAAATTTCAATCGGAAACGCGCTAAAAATACAAATTTTAAGATTACCCGCTCTTTTTTCGTCCCCCGCCCCTGACAGGGAGGGGGACAGGGGAGGGGGGGGTATTTTTCGCCCCTTGCCAAGAAACCGTGTACGCATACAAGATTTCAACGTATGCGTAAAGTTTTCGTTGGCGCGGCGGAAACCGCAACTTGCCAACATTGCTACACGCATACGATTTCAACCGATAAAATCCGGGAATCTTGACAAACGGTTCCGTATGGCTTATGATTTTCCCGTGCAACGGGCGCGAAAGGAGGCGGCGGATATGGAATATCTGCGTTGCGTCGTGGAGCGGATTACCTACAGGAACGAGCAAAACGGATATTCCGTGCTGAAATGCCGCGCCAAGGGCTTTCAGGATTTGGTCGCGGTCGTGGGCGCGATGCCGGATGTTCATGTAGGGAGCGTCCTGTCGCTGGGCGGGACGTGGAAACTGGACGCGAAATACGGGCGTCAGTTCTCCGTTGAGACTTGCGAGGAAACGCTTCCCGCCACCGTGTTCGGCATTGAAAAGTATCTGGGGAGCGGACTGGTGAAGGGAATCGGGCCGAAGTTCGCGCAACGGATTGTTCAGCGTTTCGGCAAAGACACGCTGGAAGTTATCGAGGAAACGCCGGAAAAACTGATGGAAGTCCCGGGTATCGGACAGTTGCGGGTAGACCGGATTAAGCGGAGCTGGGAGGAGCAGAAAGAGATAAAAAACGTCATGCTCTTTCTACAGGGCCATAATGTCAGCGTGAGCCACGCCACAAAGATTTATAAAGCCTATGGCAAAGACAGCGTGAAACTCGTGCGGGAGAACCCGTACCGCCTCGCGGACGACATCTGGGGAATCGGTTTCAAGACGGCGGACGCTATCGCCGCGAAGCTGGGCTTTGAACACGAACGCTATGAGCGGTTGCGGAGCGGGCTTTTGTACGCGTTGAATCGTCTGGCGGATGACGGCCACTGTTACGCCACGCGGGAAGCGCTCGTGGAGACAGGCGCGGAACTGCTGACGGTGGACGCGTCGAAGCTGTCCGCGACGCTGGACAAAATGATAGCGGACGAGGACGTAAAGACCGAAGAGGACGCAATCTATCTGCCGCCGTTCTACCACGCGGAAGTAGGGACGGCGCGGCGGCTGACGGAGATTTACGCTCATCCGGGAGGCGTCCGCGTCTCGCCGCTGGGCTTGGCGGAGCGTATCGGAAAGGCGACGGGAATCGTCTATGACGCGGTTCAGATGGAGGCGATTCTGACCGCCGCGGAGAGCAAGATTCTGATTTTGACGGGCGGCCCCGGAACCGGAAAAACGACGACGACACTGGGCGTTATCGCGGCGTTCCGGGAGGCGGGAGCGAAAATTCTGCTGGCGGCCCCGACCGGACGCGCCGCGAAGCGTCTTTCTGAAACTACGGGAATGGAAGCCAAAACGATTCATCGCCTACTCGAAACCAAGCCGCCGGACGGCTATCAGAGAAACGCGGACAATCCGCTGGACGGCGACGTTTTAATCGTGGACGAATCTTCCATGATAGACATTATGCTGATGTACAATCTTCTGAAAGCCGTTCCGGACGCCATGACCCTGATTTTCGTCGGCGACGTTGACCAACTCCCCAGCGTGGGCGCGGGAAACGTCCTCCGCGATATGATTGACTCAAAGCGCTTTCCCGTCGTGCGGCTGACGCGGATATTCCGTCAGGCGCAGTCCAGCCGCATTATCATGAGCGCGCACAGAATCAACGGCGGAAAAATGCCGGATTTATCCAACGGAAAGGACAGCGATTTCTTTTTCATGGAACGGGACACGCCGGAATCCGCGCTGGAAACTATCGTTGACCTTGTGCGAAACCGTCTGCCCCGCGCCTACCGTATCCCGCCCGGAGAGATACAGGTTTTGACGCCCATGCAGCGCGGCGTTGTGGGCGCGGCGAATCTGAATCAGGCCTTGCAGGAGGCGGTCAACCCCCACGCGGACGGACTGCGGCGCGGCGGCGTGCTGTTCCGCGTTCGGGACAAGGTCATGCAGATACGAAACAATTACGAAAAGGAAGCGTTCAACGGCGATATTGGCGTTGTGGAAGGCGTCGATTTGGAGGACAACACGCTTTCCGTGCGCTTTGATAACCGGCTTGTGGAGTACGATTCCACGGAACTGGACGAATTAGCCTTAGCGTATGCCGTTACGATTCATAAGTCGCAAGGCTCCGAGTATCCGGTCGTCGTCATGCCGGTTCTTATGACGCATTACGTGATGTTACAGCGGAATCTTGTCTACACGGGAATCACCCGCGCCAAACGTCTGCTGGTTATCGTAGGGACAAAGAAAGCGTTATCGCTAGCCGTGCGGAATGTTACGGTAACGCGAAGAAATACGATGCTGAAAGCGCGTCTTTCCCCGTAGGATTCCGCAAGACGCGCTCATCACGGCGTCGCGCTTACGCTTTCGCGCCGTCCCTTGTCCCGAATCTTAAAAAACGCGCCCCGGCCCATGGAATCAGGCCGGGGATTTTCGCTTACTCCACATTGTCCCGGCACCGGATACCGCGCCGGATGTCGGCGAGGTCATAGGGCACCGTCTGATACACGCAGTAGTTCAGCCAGTTCGCGTAAAGCAGATGGGCGCAACTGCGCCACGTGACAAGCGGCTCCCGTGACGGGTCGTCGCCCGGGAAATAGTTCTTCGGCAACTGAATATTAATTCCGGCGCGTAAGTCCCGCTCGTATTCGCGTTTGAGCGTGTCGCGGTCGTACTCGGCGTGGCCCATGAGAAACACCTGCCGCCCTTGGTCGGTCTTGACCGCGTACACCCCCGCCTCTTGCGACGCCGACAGCACTTTCAATTCCGGTACGGCCTCAATATCAGCGCGGTCAACGGTCGTATTGCGCGAGTGGGGCACGTCAAATTCGTCGTCGAACCCCCGGAACAGGATAAAGTTCTTATCCTCCACCTTGTGACGGAAGATTCCAAACAGTTTTTTGTCAAGCCGACGTTTCGGAATGCCGTAATGATAGTATAAAGCCGCCTGCGCTCCCCAGCAGATATGCAGCGTGGAATGGACATGCGTCTTGCTCCATTCCATAATCTCGCACAGTTCGGGCCAGTAGTCGACTTGCTCAAAGGGCAGGAGTTCCACGGGCGCGCCGGTGATAATCAGGCCGTCGAAATCGCGTTCGCGCACGTCGGCGAACGTCCGGTAGAACGCCAGCATGTGCGACTGCGACGTGTTCTTGAACTCGTGCGCGGACGGCGCGATAAGTTCCAGCTCGATTTGCAAAGGCGTGTTGCCCAGTACGCGGGCCAACTGCGTTTCGGTCTCGATTTTCGTCGGCATGAGGTTCAGCAACAGGATTTGCAGGGGCCGGATGTCCTGTTTGACGGCGCGGGTCTCCGTCATGACGAAGATGTTTTCCTGTGTCAATGTCGCCGTGGCGGGCAGACGGTTCGGTATTTTAATCGGCATGGTTCCTCACTCCCTTTGGAATAATATAGGGACTATCAAACTTGCCCTCATCCGGCGCTGCGCGCCACCTTCCCCCGTAGACGGGGGAAGGCCAAACTTGCTAGCGTAATCTTTAAATTTTGGCGAAAACCTTACAAGCCTTACAAGATTGCGACAAAAAGCCTTCCACCCAAAGGGGGGAAGGTGTCACGGCGTAAGCCGTGACGGATGAGGGGATAAAGGCGCTACGGCGTCACTTCACGGCGTCCAGCGCTTGGGCCATATCCGCGATAAGGTCCTCTTTGCTCTCCAGTCCGCAACTCATGCGCACCAGTCCGGCGGGGACTCCGGCGGCGTCGAGTTCGGCGTCGGTCAGTTGTCTGTGGGTGGACGTGGCGGGGTTCAGACAGCAGGTCACGGCGTCGGCGACATGCGTCTCAATCGCGGCGAGTTTCAGGTTGCGCATAAACGTTTCAGCGGCGGCGCGTCCGCCCTTCATGACGAACGATACCACGCCGCAGGAGCCGTGCGGCAGATACTTTTGCCCCAGCTTGTAATACGGGTCGGAGGGCAGGCCGCAGTAGTGGACGCTCTCGACTTCCGGACGCGTCGTGAGGAACTCCGCGACGGCCTGACCGTTTTCGCAGTGGCGCGGCATACGCACATGCAGACTTTCAAGCCCCAGATTCAGGTAGAAGGCGCTTTGCGGCGACTGCGTACAGCCGAAGTCGCGCATTAACTGCGCCGTGCACTTTGTGATGAACGCGCCGCCCTGTCCGAATTTCTCCGCGTAGGTAATGCCGTGGTAACTCTCGTCGGGCGTGCACAGGCCGGGGAATTTATCGGCGTGGGCCAGCCAGTCGAATTTGCCGGAATCGACAATCGCCCCGCCGACGGCGACGCCGTGCCCGTCCATATACTTTGTCGTGGAATGCGTGACGATGTCCGCGCCCCACTCAATCGGGCGGCACATGACCGGGGTCGGGAACGTGTTGTCGACGACAAGCGGGACGCCGTGCGCGTGGGCGACGCGGGCGTACATCTCGATGTCCAGCACGGTCAGCGCGGGATTGGCGAGCGTTTCGCCGAATAACGCCTTGGTATTCGGACGGAATGCGGCGTGAAGCTCCTCCTCCGTACAGTCGGGCGGGACAAAGGTCACGTCAATGCCCATCTTGCGCATAGTGACGTTGAACAGGTTGAAAGTGCCGCCGTAAATCGACGCGCCCGACACGAAATGGTCTCCGCAGTTGGCAAGGTTGAACATAGCGAAGAAGTTCGCCGCCTGACCGGAGGAAGTCAGCATGCCCGCCGTTCCGCCTTCCAAGGCCGCGATTTTCGCCGCGACGGTGTCGCAAGTCGGATTTTGCAGACGGGAGTAAAAGTAGCCGCTCGCCTCCAAATCGAACAGCGCCGCCATATCCTGCGAAGTGGCGTACTGGAACGTAGTCGACTGGATAATCGGTACCTGACGGGGTTCGCCGTTCTTGGGCTGATACGCCCCGCGCACGCAGACCGTTTCAATGTGACGTTCAGACATAATCCTTATCTCTCCTTAAAAGTCAGGCCTTGGGCTTGTTCAGCGCAACCGCGCCGTCGTTTATCATGTGGACGTTCAAATGGTCATACGTCATCTCGACGCCCGCTTCCTCGAACGCCGGACGCAACGCCCCGGTCAGTCCCAGATAAACGGGCCAGTATTCCCGCGCCGGCGCCCAGCAGAAAATCGTGTACTCAATCGAACTCGCGCCGTATTCGGTGATATAGTAGCCGGGCGCGGGGTCCTCAAGGATGTTTTCGGTACGGGCCACGGCGGTACGCAACGCGGACATGACCGTTTCCGTCGGCGCGTCGTAGGACGCCGTGACTTTGACCGTCACGCGGCGGCGGCCAAGGCGCGTATAGTTGATAATCCGCGAACTTGCCAAATCCTTATTAGGGATATAGACAGTATAGCCGTCGGGCGTAACCAGTCGCGTGTGATGAAGGTCGATTTCCTCCACCGTGCCCATCGTCCCCGACGATTCGATAAAGTCGTTAATGGCGAAGGGGTGCGCGGAGAAAATCACGAGGCCGCCGGCGAAGTTGCCGAGAATATCCTCCGACGCCAGCGTAATGCCCAGCGAAACCACCGAGACCAACGCCACCAGCGAGGACATATTGATTCCCAAGCCCTGCGCCACGATAACGACGGTTAGCACGTACATGGCGTACTTGAGCAGATTGGCGATGAGACCGCGGATACGCTTATCAAACGGCGTCTTTTCGAGCAGTCCCTTAATGATTCGCATTATCACGCGGATGACAATCAGGCAGATGACGAACGTAAAGCCCGCCGTGAGCAGGTGTCCGAGCGTATAGCCGCCGATGGACGTGTTGAGTACGGAAGTAATGGTCATGCTTTCAGCTCCTTTTCGTAAACCGCGACGCGACGCCGTGAAAATTGCCGTCCGCCGCGAGGCCCGTGAAACTGTATGACATTATAGGCAGTCTTAACGGAAATGTCAATCGAAAAACGGGAAAGTCTCATTTGCGTAAAAGCGTGAAAAACGCGTTTTTCGTCAGATTACACAAATTTCAAAGAGAAAAGAGAGCCTTTTAGGCCTTGTTTGAAGTTTGAAAAAAATCAACGCCGCGCAAAAATGGGCGGCGTGTGATAATATATGGTTTTGGCGACGAACGCTTATTTTCCGTGTGTTGCCTTTACGGAAGCGTCCATTGCGGCGTCTCTTCCGACTTCCGCGCCCGCGTCCGACAGGCCGACCATTCGCGCAACTATCGGAGAGAGGAGAACCGATAACAAATAACTGACCGCAAGAGTAGGCGCGAGGAGCGTTCCCCACGAACCGAGCCACATCGTGAGGAGGGGAGGCATATGGGCGGCAACTTCCGCCGGAACGCCCCTGCGGGCCATGAACACGCCCCAAAAGCTGAGAATCAGGCTGATAAGCGCGGTATTGCCCGCCGCCAGCGGAAGGGAGTTGAGCAACGTAAAGCGAACGCTTGACGGTTTGGCATGGGCTTTGTTGGCAAGTCCGCGCCCCCACTTTCCGAAAGGAAGCGCCGCCGCGCTGACGATTCCGAGAAGAACCGACAGGAGAATATTGGATACGTACATAGCGGGCGCGGGCATGGAAGCCGCCGCTTGCGGATTGGTTTTCAGCGTAAGATACGAGGCGACAGCGCCCATGACAGCCGACATCAGCGCCGTCATGACCGTATTCATAGCGCGGCTTTTTTCCCTCATATCCTTGACGTTTCTTTTCATTTCCGCCTCCTCATAGTTGATATGGACGACGCAATCGGAAGTTGGAAAAGCGCAACAGGGATGAATATAGCCCTCTACGCGCTGATTGGCGCGTCCCGCGAAGCGTACGAAGAAAGCCCCTATCGCTAATTTCGCCATTTCGCCGTTTCGCCGCCGGCGGCGTCCGGGAAGATTACGCTGTCCGCTTTCCCGGAAAGCCGCTGGCGGCCATTCCTCTAGTTACGCGCCAGAATCTCGTCGTTAATCCGCTTGTAGTCCGCAAGCGTGGACGTGATTTCATCGCGGAAGTCCTGCGGGAAAGCCGCGTCCGCCGCAATCGCGCTCAGGTATTTTTCCTGCGCGGCTTCCACGTCGGGCGTCATGGCGTTTTTCTTATCGTTATTTTTCTCCTTATTCCGCGCGTCGGAGAGACGCTTGTAGTTCTGATAGAGCGCTTCCTGTTCCGGCTTGATAAGGCTCTTGAACTCGTCCCGCGAACGTTCCGCCAGCTTTTCCAGTTTCCCGCTGACCTTACCGCCTTCCAGCATGAGGCGGACGGCTTCCTTTTCCTCGTCCGTCTTGGCCTGCTTCATCAGGTAATTGCCCAGAATGTCGTCCATGGCGCCTTCATTGGCGTGGGCGTATTCCCGCAAGGCCTGCGTGATTTCGTCGCGGAAGTCTTTCGGGAACGCGTCGTCCGCCGCAAGCGCCGACAGATACGCCACCGCCGCCGCTTCGACTTTGTCCGTCAGCGCGTTTTGCTTCTCAACGTCCTCTTCCTTGCCCTTGGCGTGGTTAAGCGTCGCGTATTTCTGATAGAGTTGCTCCTGTTCGGGCTTGATAAGGCTCTTGAACTCGTCCCGCGAACGTTCCGCCAGCTTTTCCAGCTTCCCGCTGACCTTACCGCCTTCCAGCATGAGGCGGACGACTTCCTTTTCCTCGTCCGTCTTGGCCTGTTTCATCAGGTA
>JAFSOM010000592.1 GCA_017447005.1 Oscillibacter sp. | reverse complement strand
TATACGGCCATGTGTCGGAGCGGATGAAGGAGGACAGCGCCAACCGTATGCAACGGTACATTGACGATATGGAGTAACTGCCTCGAAGCGCGGTCGAAGAGCGGCGAAAAGCGCGTAAGGGTCAAAATAAGGGCCAAGGGATGACAAATAGCCTTGAAAACCCGTAGTTTCAAGGCTTTCGGCTGGCAGCGGGTGAAGGAGTCGAAACAGTGGAAAGTTTGTGTTACCCCGTGTTAAATCGTATTGAATAGCGCTAATTTTGCACGGATTATCGAACTTTTATGCCATGTTCTGTTAGCCCGTATTTGACCGTATCAACCCAATAAGGCTAAAAATAAGGCTAAATTTTCAGGCCGCGCAGAACATACCCGACATTGGAATCTCTATCCGCAATCGAACCGCCCGCCCCGTTTCCGCAGGGACGGACGGTTCGTCCGCGTTGATTCAATCCGCGTCCCCCGTTATTTTGACGGGAACCGCCCAGTCCATTTCTCCGTCCTTCGTGATGTCCGGAGGGATGAACGCCGATATAAAGTTGAAATAGCCGTCGCTTCCTCTCTCCTTTATCCACTTCTTCGCGGAATCCCAAATCCGCAGGAGACATTGCGCGGGATGCTGATAATACGCCTCCAATTCCGCGCCGTCGTCCAGATTCCATCCGTACTCCTCCTCCGCTTCCTTACGCAATTCCGCATTGGTGAAGGGGTCAAAGGCCATAAGAATCGCATGTTTCAGCTTCAAGTTCTCCGGGTTCTCAAAGGCGGACAAGTCATATTCCTGTCCCGTCAGGCGGCTTTCCGCCGCATACAGCGCCAGCGGAACCGCCTCCAATACCCGCCGGGAATCGCAGGCGCGGTTCTGACGACGAACCGTCAACAAATTCGTTTCAATGGCGCGGAGGCCTTCTTCGTGCCTTGATTCCTCCCCCTTGCGGATTTTGCCGTACCGCTTCTCCATTCTCCGGCAGACCTGTTCAAACTGATACTGGTTCATTTTGTACCGACTTCCTTTCCTTTTGCGCGTTGCTGTTATCGCATACAGCATTTCTTGTACTTCTTTCCGCTTCCGCACGGGCAAGGGTCATTCCGCCCGATTCTGACGGGCTTGACGGAATCGTCAAACTCCAAATCAAACTTCTGATACGGCGAATCGGACAGTGTAGTGCCGATTTCCGGCGGCGTATGTCCGCATAAGGCGGGAAGGCGCGTTTCATTGTAACAGTTGCGATACATCCGCAGAAGCAGTTGCGCGCACGACGAATCCGCGCCCGACCAGTCAATCATCTCCTGTACGCACTCCTGCGGCGCGTTCTCCTCGCTGATTTTCTTGGACAGTTCCGCCGCCGCGATTTCAGCTTCAATCGCGTCGATTTGGCAGTAATGCTCCAAGAAACTCCGGTAATGCGCATAGGCCTGAGAATCCGACGAAAAGCCCTGTTCGTACATTTCGTTTATTTCCGCCAAGGAGGGGATATAAAAATCCTTCCCTTCCTGCTTTTGAATCAGCTCCGCCAGTTCCTCTTCCGAAAGGTGCCGATAGTTGATACGGCCTGTTGCGGCGTCATAGGAGCTGTATTTGGAATCGGACGGAAGAGAATCGTACAGGGACAGTATTTTCTCTTCCGAAATGTCCTCTCCGAGTTCCCGTTCCAGTATGCGGCGGATGACGGAAACGGGCGTCGAGCCGTAAAGGTACGCGCTTCCGTACAGACAGGCGACCAGACGCGAGACGATACGCCGCCGCGCCTGAAATTCCGGCGTGTTCACCGTCTCATAGAGGGAAACCGCGTCGTCCGGGACTTCCAAACGGTTCCCGGTAAAGCGTCTGAACGCTTTCAACGTTTCCAGCATGGTTTCCTGTTCTTCCGAAAGGGATGCGTTAGGGGGAATCGGCGCGTCGGCGTCCGTATTGACTAAAAACGCGTAGCGGCAGTCGTTTAATTTCCGCCCGTCCTCCTGTTCGTCCGGCTCCAGCGTGAGCGGCTCCCGGCAGGCCCGCTCAAACAGTTCCATTTGCTTATCCGTCAGCACGGAGAGACGCCGCGCCATCATATCAGGCGTGAGCAGAGTTTCCGCTTCCTGTCGAATCAGGTCGGCTTTCTCCATGTTTTCCGTGTCCTCACGCTTGGCAATGCCCAGAACCTCGGCGAGATAACCTACGGCGGGCGTGGGGTACTCTTTCGTGATATACTCCTGAAGCGTCATAGCGTTTTCCTTTCCCAGCGGTATCCGCCGCCGTTGACAATCAGTCGTTGGAATCTGTGCGGAATTTCCCGCTTTGCAAGCGGCGAGTCGTCCCGCGCCTGCGCGGTTGCGTCAAGCTGACGCCGCGCCTTTCTCCGCAAGTCCCGCCGCGAGCGTTCCCATATGCGCGCCCCTTTCCGTTGATAATGCCTGATTGTACCAGATTCGACGGATTTTGCAAGGGGAATTGTGTGCGCAAAACGCCTTGCGAAGCGAAAATCGAAAGACAGCCGATATGTGGAGCGGAAAGACGAACAGTCTTTGAAGGCTTGGACAGTCTTTCCGCGCCGTTATCCATTCTCATGCGTCAACGCGCCGTTCCGGCAAAGCGACGCGGCGGGAGCGGATATGCCCTCTCAAAAGGGAAAGCGAAATTTCTGACAAAAGGCGCTATGTTCAACGTATGTCAACGGCGCAACATCCGAAAATTTGCCAAAAATCGATAAATCCTCTTGCTTTTCCCTATAAAGGCTGGTATAATAAAAATGTTTTATCACATTTGAGACGTTTTCAAAAATGACGGCTCGTGCATGAATTTCGTTTTGCTCAAAACGCGTGGCAAAACTTAACTTCGCGCTGTTCCGTATTCGATTTGCGATTTATGGCAGGGAGGTTGAACATGCCAACTCTTCGTGAATGGTTCAATCAAATTGACCTTTCAGCAAAGAAAACAGCGTCTGTAAAGCAGACGGCCCCTCTCATGGACGGGATTCGGGACGAACTTGCTTCTGAACATCCCGATTATTCGCTTTGTCTCGACGCGCTCGCAATGTTTCCTGCGCAAGTTACAGGCGTGTTTTACAGCAATGTGTACCCTTCTCTCTCTGAAAACATTCAAAAAGAATGGAATC
>JAFSOM010000052.1 GCA_017447005.1 Oscillibacter sp. | reverse complement strand
GAAAGGCCAGCACGCGTTTCTGTTGCTGGAAACGGAAGACGCCGAAGGAAAAGTTGACTTTCAAAATTCGGAGAAGCAGGACATTGAAATCAAAGACCTTGCCAGCATCCTCCAGAAAGACGAACTGTTTCAGGATTATCTTGACAACAATCGGCGCAAGGTGCAAAGCGCGTTCCAGCTTCCCGACCTGTACGTCGGCTATACCACGGACTTCAATCGCGCCACGGCGCAGACGGCGCAGGAGGTCACGGAAAAGCAGGTGTTTCAGCCGGAACGCCGGAGCCTCGCGTGGGCAATCAACAACCGTCTCCTGAACGGATACCGCTTCCGTTTCGTGGAGGCGTATTTTTTGGAGCCGGACATTACCAACCCCGACGACATAGCGAAGATTCTCACGGTGGCGAACGCGGCGGGCGGCCTAACGCCGAACAAGGCGAAAGAGAT
The DNA here is from genome assembly GCA_017447005.1 of Oscillibacter sp. Taxonomy (GTDB): domain Bacteria; phylum Bacillota; class Clostridia; order Oscillospirales; family Oscillospiraceae; genus Oscillibacter. Next base: position 1,915 of record JAFSOM010000052.1, on the reverse strand, counting down.
TGTGTACGCGGCCTATGGCGGCGTGTCGGAGGATTACCCCGCCGAATGGGGCGACGTTCCGCTGGCCTACACAAGAGCGCAGGCGGGACAGTCCCCGGCCTTGGATACGGACGACCTCACAAAGCAACTGCAACAGCAAATCACAAAGGCGGCGGCGAATCATGATGACGCCGTTGTAGCGGTCATGAAGGAAGTCAGGGAACTGCTGATGAAGATGGAGGAGCCGGAATGAAACTTCTGCGCTGTCATTGTGAACCGCTGATAAAGGCGATTGACGCCTATCTTCGCAAAGCGGACGATGACCTTTCCGACGCGCTGAAAGAGGAAACCCGACATTTCAAATCTGCCTTGGAAAGCCCCGTTGACCTTGAGACGTTCGCCGCGCTGGTCTGGCCGTCCGTCAAATTGAGCGACCCTTTGCAGGCCACGCTGACAGCGCTCTTTCTGAAACAGTTTTCCGATTTTATGCCGCAACTTATCGGCTACTATCTGCGACAGACGGACAGGAAACTCAAACTCGAACAGGTCAGCAAGCGCACTGTCGCTTGGGTGGAATCGTGGAGCGGGGAGCTTGCCGGACTAATGCAGCTTGACAGTCACGAGGAGATAGAAGGCATTCTCACGGACGGTCTGGAAGAGGGCATTGGAATCGCGGAGTTCGCACAGAGGATACTGGAAAGCGGTATCCGAAACGAACGCCTACAGGCGCGGCGCGTAGCCGTGACGGAGGTTTTACGGGCGCACAGCGTCGCCCAACAGGAAGCCTTCATGCAGTCTCCGTCCGTCAAGGAGAAGATGTGGAAGCATACGGGCGCGTACCGGAACAACCCGCGACAGAACCATGTGGAAATGAACGGAAAGCGCGTTCCGGTGCCGGAACCGTTTGAATTGACAGGCGCAAACGGAAAGACCTATCATCCCATGTATCCGCGTGACACCATCCTTCCGGCTGGGGAGTCCGTCAGTTGTCATTGTCTCTGCCAGCCTGTTGTTGATGAGGACATCTTCGGTATGAGCCTTGAGGAGCGTCAGGAGCTACAGCGGAAAGCCGTCGAGGAGATGGACGACGCGTGGGAGAAAGAGCTTGACGCCCGGAACAAGGCGAAAGCGGGTATCAACGAGGACACCATCAAGATAGACTGGATTCGCCAGAAGACCCACGAGGGACAGGTGAAGTATTTCGGCGGCGGGGACGCCGGGGAACAGCGTCTTGCTCTTCTGGACAGCGGCGTCATTACTAAAGACGATGAATTGGAGCGGCTGTACAAGAAAAATGACAAGGGCGTCCGCGTCAGAAAAACCTTGCAAGAACTCGCCGATGATGGTATAATGACGGTCAGTAGGGAAGCTCTGAACCATTCGACAGAAGGAATATATATAGCCCCCTCAAAGCAATATCCAAATGGACGATTGAAGCGGGGCGGTCATTCCCAAAAGGCTATGGACATCATGGACCAGATGGGAATCCAATACCATGTTGTCAAAACATATTCCAACGGAGTGCGTATTGGTTATGTGGAAGGTCACGAAAGCCATTACAAAAATGGCATTACTGACAAAATGACATATTCAAGCGGAAAATCCGGGAAGAAGAACGCTGATATAGGGCAATCATGGTTTCCGATAAATTGGACTGACTACGATATTCGTTGTGCTGGAACCTTTGTCGCAAATAACGGGAGCGGTTCTGGTCTCCAGAAATTTGCGAATTTCCGTGGCGTTAAGGTTGGTATCTATACGGACACTAACGGACTTCCAACTACGATTTTCCCGGAAAATATGGAGCAACCCACAGCAGACGGTGGAATGGAAGGAGCGAGAAGCTAATGGATAAGGCAACTCTGATTGAACTGAACCGAAGAAGGGATAATGGAGAATTTGAGGACCCTATCGGTTTTGATAGCTACGTCCAGCG
>JAFSOM010000591.1 GCA_017447005.1 Oscillibacter sp. | reverse complement strand
TATGTTGTGAGCAACGAGCCTACGCAGACCGTATGGCTTGGCGCGGGCGAACATCCGACGCTTGTATTTTCCAACTTGCAAGAGCCGAAACTTTCCATTATGAAGATTGACGCGGAAACTTCCACGCCCATCGCCGGAGTGGTATTTTCGGTACAAGGCATTGACGTGGACTACTCGGCGGACTGGACTACCGGAGCAGACGGAAAATACGAAGCGCAAATCACGCCCGATAGCTTTTGTCAAGAGGGTATGTAACTTTTTTAGAAATCGTTGTTAGAGGAGTAAAGGATTCTGCCTAAGCAGTTGCGCTGTCAATACCTGTGCTTGAGAGTAAAGTTTTTCAATGAGAACAGCCCCTCTTTTACTTAAAACATTATAATAATTTATCAATTTTTAATATTGCAAAATAGAAACAAGGTGAAAGTTTGTCATAGATGAGCTTCTGGGAGAACGCTTATCGGTCTGTTGAGGCCGAATTTTCGCCCCAAACACATTTTCCAATCTCTCAAGGTGGAAAAAATTTCTTGAATCTTCGATTTTCCTCTTGCCAAATGGAGCGTTTTGTGATAGGATATTTTTGCCACCAAACTTCAATCTCATTATTCACACGTTAGGTGTGTGCATTTTGCCTTTGGCAAAAATGCACGCTCCATTTCGGCATACCTACGTGTGGGTCGTGTTGAAGTTTGCGTGGCAGCAATCGGAGCCTGCGTTTTTCGGTGCGTGGCTTCGACTGCGCACCTTTTTTATAGTGTTTATCTACAGCAAATTGTCCTATGGTTTGAGCTTGTAGGTAACACGTGTTTTATGAATTGGAAGGAGGTATCAAAAATTGAGAAAAGCTAACAGAACGACGGTATTCTCTTACCTGACATTTGTTTTGATGTTATTTTCTTTGGCTATGGGATGTACCTTCGCTGAGGCTGAGGAAACTATGCCTATCAGGATTGAAGTAAATAACGTCACCGCTATAGCTGGCTCTACTGTGGATGTAGATGTCATTATAGCAAACAATCCCGGCATTCTCGGCGCGACATTATCGTTACAGTACGCTGATGGCTTAACATTGCTCGATGCAAAACCCGGAAATGCTTTCACGTCTTTGAAATTAACCAATCCGGGAAACTTTTCCTCTCCGTGTAAATTCATGTGGGATGGACAAGAAATCTTAGCGGAGAATATAAAAGATGGGACGATTTTGACGCTCATTTTTCAAATCTCCGATAATGTTCAAGATGGTCAAGAACTTGCCATCGAAATTTTCACTGAGGAAGGTAGCATCGTCAATGGCGATTTAGTTCCCCTATCCGTGCAAACCGTCGGAGGAAAAATCACACTAAGCGGGAATCCTGATGATGTTGACATCATTTCATCAACTTTTGGCGCGATAGATGGCAATGAAGTCAATATTACTGTACACAGCGTGAAAGTATGTCAGGATACTTTTTTGGTACTCGCTGGTTTTTCAGATTCTGGTGCTATGCGCTATTGTGATATACAACATCCGATGCTTACTGTGGGGGAAAACACGTTCACTTTTGAAAATGTGGCGTCAACGCTAACGTATAAGGCGTTTTTGACAGACCAAGAGTTGCGTCCGTATTGTCCAGCTATCCTTATTCAAGAGCCAGAGCCATTATCTGAGTTAGAAAACGTATCCCTTTCCGCTGTTGACGATACGCCCATTCTCTCGATTGATAGCGTTGTCGCTTCTCCCGGCGATCAAGTCACTGTCAATGTGCGTATCATGAACAATCCGGGAGTTTTAGGGGCGACCTTTATATTCAGTTACGATGAAAAACTGACGCTAAAGGAAGCCGTAGCAGGAGAGGCGTTCAGATCTCTTTCCATGAGTAAATCGGGGAATTTAAGTTCGCCCTGTAAATTCACATGGGACGGGCAAGATATTTTACCAGAGGATATAACTGACGGTATCATTCTAACGCTAACTTTTGAGGTGGCTCCGAATGCCGCGATTTCGAGTGCGTTATTTGTCAAAGCGTCATATGATGCGGGTGGCGTAGTTGACACTAATCTGAATCCAGTTCAACTGGCTCTGACGGATGGCGTGGTCACAGTACAGGATTTTCTATATGGAGATCTTAACGGCGATCAACTCGTCAATGCCACAGACGTTATTTTGATGAGAAGAAATATCGTAGGTGGATATTCTATCAGCATTAATGAATCTGCAGCCGACGTGAATACTGACAAGGTAATCAATACAACGGACGTTATCTTGTTGCGCCGCTTTATAGTGGGCGGCTATGGCGTTGTATTCCCTTACCGTAATACACCTAATCCAAAGCCTACTCCTGCGCCTGATTCTAAAACTCGTAGCGTAGCCTATGACATTGCCAATGGGGACGCATACCTTCAAGGATTACTGGACGCTGGAAAAATTGCAAATCCTAATCTTGACAGTTATGTTCCGGGGAACGGCATGACACTTCGTGATTTGCGGGTAGACGGATACAAATTTCTTGGATGGTATGATGGCGCAGGTTCTAATGCCGCGCTGGTGAAAAAAATCGCGTCCAGTGAAGCGGATGACGTAGAGTTGTATGCGCACTGGGAGAAAATTCCATATACTGTCCAATATAAATCCGATTTGTTTCTTGATAGAGCAAGCGAAACCTATACGGTTGACACTGGCTTAGTATTGCCGACGCCTAAACTTAGTAACTATGTTTTCACGGGCTGGTCAGATGAAAACGGCAACTTGTACAAGGGTACCAAAATTCCTGCTGGAACTACAGGTCCCATCACGCTGGAAGCGAATTGGACAAGCCTGCGGAACAGGACATGGACAAATCCTAACCCTAAGAATCCAGTAATCATGGAGGACGAGGAGAGGAAAGTCATTCTCTTTGCGTATGAAATTGGCGCAATCGAAAATATTCCTGTCGCTGTTATTCATAACTTCGGTCATATAGAAGAGGATGGCGTTTCTAAAACGGAAGAAGCGACGTATTCAGAAACCACACAAGAAGAACTCATGCGATCTTATACCAAGACCGTTGCAAACGCTACAACAGAATCATCTGATTGGACGCTCTCGAAGGAATGGAATGAAAGCGTCTCGCTTAACGAGCAGTCTGCAAAAGAGCGGGGCTTTACCAAGGAAGAGGCTGAATCGCTTGCCAAAAGCAGCGAAAATAATTGGAATGTTAGTAGCGGGTGTAGCGGTACGACGGAGACAATGCGCCTGACAACGGGAGAAAGCGGATGGGAAAATACCGCTAAGATTGGCCTTACCAATGAAACTGAAACCGGAACTCGCACGAAAACAAACCAAGCGTTTAATATCGGAGCGAATATTTCCTATACGCCTAAAAGCTATTCATTAGGCTTGGGAAATGACAAAGCAAAAGTTGAGGCAGGCACCAGTGGCGGATGGGGCGGCGGATTGAACGCAGGTTACAGCAATGGTCGTGAAAAGGAAAACTGGAATACCAGCAAGGACGGATTAAGCGTTGAATTTGGAGGCTCATCTCACCAATCAAATCTCACAACAGATTCTACTGTCTCCAGTTCCAGTTGGAACAGCGGTTCCAGTTACGGAGGAAGCGAATCAATCGCCAGTAATTCCTCAATCGCTACGGCTCTTTCGGAAAAAATATGTGAAACCACTGGCTACGGGAAATCATATCTTCAAGGTGAAAATATCTCGCAGACAATGGGACTGGCGTCTACCCGTTCCGCGTCTGACGGATACACAAATTCAGTGGCCTTTTCAAAAATTACTCAAACGGAAAAGACGCAGACATGGACAACAAATGGAACAAAGGCAGGATGGCATAGATGGGTTTATGTAAATAAAGCCCATATCTTCGCGGTTGTAGCTTATAGCATGGAAAGTAAATCTTACTCCGTCTATACCTACAGCATTATGGATGATGGCCCTCCCCAGCCTTTCGAGGATTATTCCTATATTTCCGGCGATTATAACGACCATGAAAATGGCGTCATCTCCTTTGAAATTCCGTATGAAGTCGCTGAATATGTATCTGAGCGAACCAGCTTCTCTGACGGGTTGGAAGTTGACCCGCAAACAGGGATGGTGACTAACTACAGTGGAAGCGATAACTGCGTG
>JAFSOM010000590.1 GCA_017447005.1 Oscillibacter sp. | reverse complement strand
TTCTCTCGACCGCTGAAAAATACGGCGGAGTCGCGGAGTTTTCCCATGACGCGACAAAGTTTTATACCAACATCATGATACCTCTCTTGGCGAATCGTCCGTTCTCTGACTGATTTGCGGCAAAACCCGCTTGATAACGCCTCTTTGACCAGAAAGACAGGAGATTTACGGTGAAAAGAAAACGCTCGACCCGTACAGTTGAAAGTTCTCAAGCCCTCCCCAAAAGAGGAGGGCCTGAGAAGCTCAACCGCAATTATCCGGCGTACTGGAGACCCTCAAACAGGTCATTTTCGTCAATGCCGTTGACCGTCTGCGGCCATTCGTCGCCGTTGTCGTAGGAGAGGGGGAAAATAAGCTCCTTATCGTCATTCGTCAGTTGGGCGGCGTCCGGTACGCGGAAATACGCGGCGGTCTGTTCCGGGTTTACGGCAACGACATTGACTTCCGTTCCCGCTGGAATCGTGATTTCTTCGTCCGTCACGTTAAGCCAGTTGTCCGGGTCGCAACGGGTCACGGTGAAATCCTGCATAAAGGTCAGCGTAAAGCCGTTCCCGTAAAGCAATTCCTGCTGTAACTGGAAGCCGCTGTCAGTCAGACGATAACTCCCGCCCGCATTCCACGAGCCGAACAGACCCGAATACGTATATAACCGCGTGTCGTCAGGGTTCGTCAGGGACGAATGATAAAGGTCGTAATCATCCCAATCAATGTCGCCCTCCTCTTCCGGCAGTTCGGGGTAGAAGAATGTTTCGGGGCTTGTCCGCTCCAAACGCTGGACAAGTTCGCCGTTGGAGCGGTATACAAAAATGTCGTGGTTGCCTTCCCCCATGTCCAGAATGACAACGACATAATCTCCATGCGGGATACGGGCGTAAAATACGTCGGCTCCGAAATAGTCGTCGCTATCCGCCGCCATGTTGACCATGTTCCACGGTTCGACATTTTCAATGCTTCCGTTAGCGGCGGTGAAACGGTAGGCGTTTTCGCCGAGTTCCACGAACCACGCGGAGTCGGCGTTATCATACGTATCGTTCAAAATGTCGTTGTCGCGGATGAAGTACAGTTTGACCGTTAAAAGGCCGTAGGCGAAGCCCGCGATTTTGCCGGGGTAAAACCAGAACGTCACGCCGTCCGGCTCAATGGAAAACGTGTAATCTTCCGGCGCGTATTCGGCGACCTCCCCGCCGGGGGTTAAATCGGGATATAAAGTATCGAGTTCCTGTCCGATACGGGCGTTGAGCGTCTCCGCGCCCTCGTCGGTGAGCAGACTTTCCAGCGCGATTTCCTCTCCGGTGGCGGCGTCAAAATTTGCGGCGTCGTAGCCGTAATTGACGTGGGTTCCCCCGATATACTCCGACAGCACGTTTACCACGCTGACGGCTTTCGCGTCGGCGCGGCGAATGATGGAATGCGTTTCGCCGTACAATCCATAGTCGCCGCCGTTGCCGCCCAACTCTATGAACTCCGGAAGCGTATCTTCCCGTTCCTGATAGCTTTGCAGGGCTTTGTCGTGGGCGTTCTCCCGGAAACGGTCGAGTGCGGCGGCCAGTTTCGGCCAGTTCGCGTGGGTATCGGCGTCGGCGCCGGGCAGTTCCGTTTCCATACTGTTTACCAGCGCGTTCAGGTCATCGTCATAGTGGGCGTCCGAATCGGTCGTGAGGCCAATGACGGGCGGGAGAACGTCAGGAAATTGTTCCTCCGTGACTTCCCGTTCGTCGATGTCCCGCTGTTCGTCCGTAACTTCCGGCGTGTCGGCGTCGGGCTGGGACTTGCCGGCATCCCCGCCGGACTGATTGCCGCCGCCGCAACCCGTCAGCAACGACAACGCCAACAGTGCGGACAGCAGTCCGGCATAAATTTTCTTGCGCGTATGTTCCATGTTTGTTTTTCACGCTCCCTGTTGAAATATGGCTGACTTCCCGTTGGGATTCGCTACGATTGATGATAGCGCACAATGCCGCGTCTTGCAATAGATATACTGGAACACATCGGTGTTGGAACGCATCGGTGTCAAATTTTTGCAGTGTTTTTTGACGCCGCCGATTTTTACAATGCGCATTTTAGTGCGTAAACGCCTGTTTCGCACTTTATAACATGGAAATTTCAAAAGCCTATGGTCAAAATGACAGGAACGCCGTCTCCGCGCCGGGCGTCAGGCTTATCATCCAATCGGGGAGGCGGGGCGGTTCGCGCCAGACAGCGCCTGTCCGAGCGGGGCGCCGGAGCCGGGGAAAGTCTACCGGAGCGCAACAACGTAAAAAGAAGCGGCGCGGACAAAATCCGTGCCACTTGGTCTGCGTTTAGCCCGCTTTCGCGGTGGTAATGACGACCTTGCCTATTGAGCCGTGGGGCGCGATTGAAACCGCATACACGCCGGGCGCGGCGTCAAAGTACAAATCGTCTTTGCCCGACACGCCGTCCTGTCCGAAAGAGCCTTCTCCCGCCTCATCCTTCGAGATGGGCCAGTCTTCCAGCGTGGACTGGAAAGAGGGATAGAAATCGCTCGGATAGAAAAGCAAGTCGATTTCTCCCGCGCTCAAAGCGCACTTCACGCGAATCCGTTCGCCCTCGCCGATGTTGACATATCCCGTGCCCCCGACAAACTCGTCGCCGGTTTTCGAGTTCATAATGACCGTGTTTCTGTCGGGCAGGGTGGTGACGCCGATAATGTCCGTGCCGCGAATTTTCAGACGAAAGGCGACGTAAGCGGCCCCCGCGACAAACAGCGCCAAAACGACGATAAGCGCAACCGTTTTTTTCTTCATGTACGCTCTCCTCTCTGAAAATCCCTATCGAAGAACGGAGACAGGACGCGCCGCGCCCCCTGAAAATGCCTGTGGGCTTCTTCGATTTCCCGGCAGTAGCCAAGAATTTTCTCCCGAATAACTTCATCCCGTCTGTTCATAGAGCAACACCGCGTCTTTCTTCGCCTCGGCAAGCAGATTGTTGTCCGACGAAGTGTCCGTGATGACATCCACCGGGGCTTGAAACGCTTCCTCCATGTCTTCCCAAAGAGAAGCCATGCGCCAAAGGGTTGTGACGTTTCCCTTGGTAATCAGGAAGTCATAGTCGCTGTCCGGGCGGTTGTCGCCTCTGGCGCGGGAGCCGAACAGGTACACCCGTTTGACGTCGTGCCGTTGCGCAATCGGCGTTACCGTCTCCCTGATTGCCGAAATATCCGTCATAACATCCTCCTTTCTTCTCTTTCCGGCGCGGTTCCCATAGACATCGGGTGTTCCCGCCCCCTATGGCCTGTCCGCTGATTTGCGTTTCCAGTGGCTATTATATGCAAGCGCGGAAAGGACTGCAAGCGTTTTTTGAAAGTTCACATTAGGACTTGTAGCAATAATACCGAACAATTTAGACAAATTTCTAAATGCGATATAATGTTGTTTTTTAATAGAAATTTCTGCAAAAGCACTATATATTGTGCTTGCGAAACATTAAAGATTGGCCAGTAATTTTCCTATAAGTCCTTATGAGAGCGTCTGTGTTCCTTTTGGGCTTTGATACGAATAGCGGAACCGCTCCAAAAGAAAAACACTCACGAGGTTTTCAACGGCTTTCCAAACTTTCCGCGTTAAAAGCGAAGGAAATTTGTTCCCGCTTCCGGCGTCAGGATTATCACGTCTTTGGACGGCGAGGTTCGTTCCGTATCCGGCAGTAACTATCTGAGCAACCTGTCGCCTCCCGACTGTTCCATGAGATTGAACTTCAGAACATAGTCCGGGAAATCCTGATAGATTGCGTTCATCAGCGCGGCGGCGTTTATCTGCGGACACTCCCGCATTGTGCGATACGTCCGCCCAAGTTCAAAGAGCGCGAGGCATATCGCCCGTTCCGGGAAGAACAGGTAGCCGAAGCCGTCCGCGTCGCCCTGCGCCATCCGCATGACATACTCTGAAAAGGCGTCGTCCCATATCGGATAGGCAACCGCAAGCGCATTGTCAAGGCAGTCCGTCTGAATCCAGAACACGCCGTTTATCAGCGTTTTATATCGTGCGGTATGTCCGTATGGCGTCATGGACGGCGGCGGGAATGCCCCAAAATACTCCGGGCATTCCTCCATGCCGTCAAGGGCGGTTTCGCGCAAGGATTCCCTGTCCTCGTCCGACGCGCCCTCCCGCATTCGGTAACGCAGTATCTCGTACCGAATGATTTTGCGCGTCCATTGGGTAGAGCAGATACCCCGGACACCCCGGAATGTCCGTCCCGTATGTTTTCGCTTCGT